>CAYGOX010000275.1:4663-5263 GCA_964351485.1 uncultured Halioglobus sp. | reverse complement strand
TGGCGGTTGACCATCACGTCGAGACTGGAAAGTGTGCCGGGAAGCGTCATGGCGGTGAAACAGGACAGGGTTGCCAGCGCGACCGACCGGGTGCTTGTCAGAACCAGGACGTAAAAAAGTCCGAGCATTGTCAGCAGCGCGAGCAACTGGTGGACGCGGTAGAGCCGGGTGTCGAGATCGAACAGGGTGTAGTCGATGTCCCATGACAATGAAGCCAGGGGTGTGAAATTGTTGTGGCTCAGGAAACGGTAGGCGTCGGGAGACGTGAAGTAATCCAGCGGCGAATACAGGATGGCCTGCGCGATCAGGATCGGCGTGTCGATAATCCCGAAGGGCCAGTCCAGGGTGCGCAGGTTCAGCAGGGCAAAGAGCGCGAGCAATGCCGCGCCGCTGGCAACCAGTGTCCAGCCGGCCCTGCCACTGTATGTTTGCCGGGTCAGACCAGTGACCTCAGTCCGCCGTTGAGCCGACCCTCGGTGCCCAGCAGGTTGTTGTACTCGCGCGGGTCTTCCTCGAGGTTGTACAGCTCCTGGCCGCCATCGCGGTAGCGGGTCCAGCGCCACTTGCCCTTGCGAATCGAGACCGCAGAGCCCCAGCGAG
>CAYGOX010000275.1:0-4653 GCA_964351485.1 uncultured Halioglobus sp. | reverse complement strand
ACTACACCCCCCACTACGTCACGTGTCACGAGGCGGCGGTTCCGCTGCCGGCCGGGCTGCCGCTGCAGCGGGAGTGATACCGACAAGCGATTGCCCCTCGAACTGCGCGGGCGTCGGTATGCCGGCCAGGTCCGTGAGCGTCGGTGCCAGGTCGAGGAGGCTGACCGGATCGTCAAAGCCGCCGCCGGCCTCTACCCGCCAGGGGGCGCGCACCAGCAAGGGTACACGCGTGGTCTGTTCCCACAACGCCATCTTTCGCCAGTGAAGTTTTTCGCCGAGGTGGTAGCCGTGGTCGGACCACAGTACGACGGCGGTATCGCGCGCATAGCGACTGTTGTCCAGCGCCGCCAGGATCTGCCCGACCATGGCGTCGGTATGACTGCAGGCCGCGAGATAGGCCTGCACGTGCTCTGCCCACAACCCAGAGCGCACCACCAGTTCATGCTGCGTGATGCGCTGCCCGTTGATAACCGAAGCGGGATGGTGCGCCAGTTCGACGCCCATCGCGGGGATGTCGTCGAGATCCTCGGCGCGCACCTGAGGCAGCGCGACCTGCGCCAACGGGTGAAGGTCGAAGGCCCATGCCGGAAGGCGCCAGGGCAGGTGGGGCTGAAAGAGGCCTATGGCCATGAACCACGGCCGGTCGTGGTCGCGGCCCAGTTGCTCGACCGCGAAATTGGCGGCGCGCTGGTCCTGGTGAACCTCGTCTGCGGGAAGTTCACCGTAGTCAAACATGGTGCCGTGTTCACCGAAACTACCCTCGATATCCAGCTCCGGGTAGGGCTGAAATTCGTCCCAGTAGTCTTCCATGCCCGCCTGAAAGTGAAAGACCTTGCCTGTGGACAGGGTCTTGTAGCCGGCGCGTGAAAACCAGTGCGGTAGTGGCTTGAGTGTCTCGGACTCTGTCAGCGCCTGGTAGCCGTGCCGGTCGTGTAGTCCCTCGAGATTGGCCGTTTGCGTGCCCAGGCCCCACAGGGTGGTTCCCCGGCTGGCCATGCAGACCGGGACATTGCAGTACGCCCGGTTGTAGGAAAACGCCTGCGCGCGCAGTTGGTCGATGTGCGGGGTGTGGACGCCCGGGTGCGCGTTGTTGTAGCCGACCCAGTCGTTCAGGTCGTCGATGCACAGCAGCAGGATGTTGCGCCGCGGTTCACCTGTGCCTGCCGTGGCCGGCGCTGCATCATCGGGACCGGGGGAAACCCCCCGGTAGACTGCCGCGGTCGCGGCGGCCAGGCCGGCCCCGGTCAGGAGCGTTCTTCGCCGGATCGCCATTCGGTGAACAGTGTCAGTAAAAGGAGCAGGGTGCCGGCACCGAACATACCGTAGAGCGTCAGTGCGGCCAGCGGGCGCTCGAAGTCCGCGTCGGTGGACTCGACAAAAAAGCTCAGGCTGAAAACAAACGGCGCAACCAGAAAGGCCAGGCTGCACAGATTGACGACAATGCCCTGCCAGCCCGACGCCGGGACTCTGCGAATCAGCGCCATCAGGATGTTGCTGACACTGGCGAGCATGAGGTAGATGTGCGCGGTGCGGTACATCATGCGGGTGCCATCTTCCAATGTGGAAACAGCCAGACTGTTCGCCATCAGCTGCCCCTGGAGGACAAAGGCGGCCAGCCCCAGTGCGCCCACCGCGAGGTGGAGTATTGTCATCTTAGTCATTGCTTCGCCAGTGCCGTGTCATTTCGATGTAAAGGAATGAGGCCGACCACGCGATCAGGAGCAGCCCGGTGAGCGCTTCCAGTCCCGCCAGGTAACGCAGCTGACCCACCGGTTCGATATCCCCTGTTCCCAGCGTCGTAAAATTCGTAAACGAATAGTACACGCAATCGGCCAGCGTGCCGTCGAAGTTCCCGCGCAGGTGGCCCCAGCCCTCGGCGTGGTGTTTCAGATAAAACGCGACGGCGAAGATCCAGACCTGCAATGTATGCGCGACCAGTACCCCAGCGACGCCTATCAACACCCTGAACCGCGCGCGCACGTTACTCTCGCGCAGGCGCATCGACAACCAGTGCAGCGTCTCCGAGTGCAGGAGCACGGCCACGAAGATGACCGCCATGTTGACCAGGTAGAGCAATATCACCGCGCGCTGATTCCGTTATCGTCGCCTTGACCCGTGGGATTGCCCGCTAGTATAGGCACCGTGCAGTCGGATTACACCCGGCGCATGACACCGGGCGCGCCCGCGTGCGACACTGAACGCGTCGGCGCAAGACGTGCCGGCTTTATCATCCCCACGAGTGCGCCCAGTGAAGTCTCACCTCGCCGTCCTGATGTTTGTCGCCTACGCCGCGCTGATCGCGTATCTCTCGCTGACCCCGACGGGTGCGATCAACGTGGGCGATCACGACAAGTCGGCCCATTTTCTCAGTTACACGGTCTTTGCGCTGCTGGGGTGGCGCCTCGCGCTTCCGGCGCGCGGCTTTGTCATCCTGTGTGGCCTGATTGTGCTCTACAGCGCGCTCATGGAGTTCGGTCAGTCTTTCGTGCCCAACCGGGAAATGTCGGCGCTGGACCTTTTGGCCAACGCGCTGGGTGTAGGTGTCGGTTATGTGGTATCGCGCTGGCTCGGCCGGCGGATGGAGGGTCGGGCCCGGGGGTAGATCCGGGCCCGGGCGGCTTACATCTGCGACTGCAGGTAGTTGTCCAGGCCGAGCTTGTCGATCAGGCCCAGCTGTTGTTCGAGCCAGTAGGCGTGATCCATCTCGGTATCCTCAAGCAGCACCCGCAGCATGTCGCGCGTGACGAAGTCGCGCTCGCGTTCGCACAGCGCGATGGCTTCTTTCAGGTCGACGGTCACCTTGTACTCGACATCCAGATCGCTCTTGAGCATTGCCGGCACGTCCTTGCCGATATGGATCGCGTCGCGCGTCACCATGTCGGGCGTGCCTTCGAGGAACAGGATGCGGTTGATGATTGTCTCCGCGTGTCCCTTCTCGTCGTCGAACTCGTGCGCAATGCGTTCGAACAGTTTGGTCAGGCCCCAGTCGTGGTACATGCGCGAGTGGATGAAGTACTGGTCCATGGCGGCCAGCTCGCAGGCGAGTATGCCGTTGAGGGCCGCGATAATGTCGTCGTTTCCTTTCATGCCTACGCTCCTTCGGTGATCTTGCTCTGCAGGTAGTTCTCGATACCGGCATGCTGAATCAGGTACTGCTGCGTTTCGAGCCAGTCCACGTGCTCTTCCTCGGCCTCGAGAATATCCTCGAGCAGGTCGCGCGTGACGTAATCCTGCTGTGTTTCACACAGGGCGATGGCGGTGCGAAGCACCTCGAGTTGCTCCAGCTGAAAGCGCATATCGCAGCGGAAAATTTCCTGGGTGTCCTCGCCGATATAGAGTTTGCCCAGGTCCTGCAAATTGGGCAGGCCCTCGAGAAACAGGATGCGCTCGATGAGCCTGTCGGCCTGTTTCATGTCGGCGATGGATTTTTTGTAGCTGATCTCGTCCAGCTCTCCCAGCCCCCAGTT
This sequence comes from uncultured Halioglobus sp., assembly GCA_964351485.1. Classification (GTDB taxonomy): domain Bacteria; phylum Pseudomonadota; class Gammaproteobacteria; order Pseudomonadales; family Halieaceae; genus Marimicrobium. The sequence goes on along the minus strand of CAYGOX010000275.1, from coordinate 1,186 downwards.
CCTGAACATTCTCGCGTGGAGAAAGTATTGGTTGATGGCGGTGAGTTCACTCTTGAGCACGTCGTTGAGTGAAGAAATGAGATCGGGATTCATTCTCATGGTAGCGACCTTATCTGCATCGAATGTGGTAACCCAATGCAGATGGCCGACCGAGCAAAGCGCCTAGCACTGAGCCGGGATTTCACAGGGGGCAAGTATGCCACAGATGGAAAGGTCGGAGCGGAAAAACGGCCGCATCAGCGGCTAAAAATTTCAGGTCGCGCAGGCGGCGTTGGAGAACAGCCCCGGTTCGGACAACTCCTCAAGGCGATCGTCCAGCACTTCCTGCGCCAGACACTCACACTCGCCGCACTGGGAGGCAACACCGAGGCGCGACTTGAGATCGCTCAGGGTTCGCGCACCTTCATCGGCCGCTTTACGGATCTGGCGATCCGTCGTGGCTGTACAGAGACAAACGTACATGGCTTCACCGGAATGACAATGATTCTCATTCTAGAAGCAGGTGCGAAGTTCTGTCAAGCGGTGCGGCGCAGTCTGCTACCCAGTCCCGCAATGGCCAGACCGAGCAGGGCGAGAGTCGCCGGTACCGGTACAGGGTCTGCGCTGGAGACCTGGAGCGAGGTCTTGTTCGAGGTGGTGTAGCCGTTGCCCCAGAAGAATTCGACCAGTCCTGACTGGCTCAGGTCGAGGTAGTCGGCACCGAAGTCCACAGTGACGCTCCGGTTACTGGCCACGGCTGTTGTGAGGTCGCTGCTCATCTGGACCCAGGTGTAGGGTGTGGTGGCGCCGCTGAACCAGCCGGTGTTGCCGGAAAAACTGATCCCCACGTTGTCGAACAGGGACGTCGACCAGGTGTTGGGGGAAAAAGCGCCCGGCGCTCCCACCCAGAAATCCCCGGAAAACAGGATCGAGAACTGGCGCAGGTTGGTTCCTGCTGCCGGCGTGTAGTCAGACAAGTCGCCGTCCACGGTAAAGCTGATGGACCGGCTGGTGAGCGCGATGTCGCTGAACAGGAGGGCGGCGTTGGCGGAGGTGTTGCCCACCGCCAGTACCAGACCCGCCAGGATGCCCCGAAACGATGCCAGTTTCATAATATATCCCCATGATGATTGCTTTTTAGTATTCCTACTTTATATATCAGGGGAGGTCGAGCGACAGGAACCAGGTCACATTCTGGTCAAAAAAT
>CAYGOX010000274.1:0-5280 GCA_964351485.1 uncultured Halioglobus sp. | reverse complement strand
GAGCAGGAACGGGACCTCCGTGCGAAACAGGCCCACCCCCTCCGCGCCGTGTTCCAGCGACCGGGCGACATCGGCCATCAGGCCGGTGTTGACCCACAGCGGGACCCGGTGTCCGTCGAGGGTTTCGCAGGGCTTGCCCCGCAGAGATTCCAGGTCGGCGGAGACGGCCAGGTCGTCGTCGAGGATCTGCTGAAACCGCTCGCGCACCTGGTCGGTGGGGTTGAGGTGCACCGTTCCGTTGTAGCCATCGATGATGACCTCGCGACCCTCGAGTCGGGTGTAGGGCAGGTCGATTGCACCCATCACCGTCGGCACGCCCATGGCCCGCGCCAGGATCGCCGCGTGGGAGTTGCTGGAGCCGCGCACGGAGATCAGTCCGGCCAGCTTCTCGCGGGGAATCTCGCCCAGCGACGAGGCCGTCAGCTCTTCGCCCACCATGATGGTATGGTCGGGAAACACCCGCGCCTCGTGGTCTGCTGCCTGCAAGTAAGCAAGTACTCGCACACCCAGATCCTTAATATCCACAGCCCTTTCGCGCAGATAACTATGTTCCATCCGCTCAAAGTGACGGATGTGCTGGATCATCACCTTGCTCAGTGCGCCCTGCGCCCACTCCCCGGCCTTGATCAGACCGACAACTTCCGAGCCGATGGAAGAGTCGTCGAGGATACTCAGGTACACGTCAAACAGGGCGTGATCTTCGGGGCTTAATTCACTCCCGAGATTGGCCGCCACACGGCGGATGTCGGCCTGCACCGCCCGCAGGGCGGCGCGAAAGGCGCGTACCTCGGCGCGGCGATTCTTGGCCGGGCGGGAGGGCACCGCGTACAGGTCGGCCGTGGGCGAGACCACCACCGCCGTACCGATCGCAATGCCGGGAGCACCGGGTACACCGTTTACCCGGGTGGCGCCGGAGCCGGCGTGTTGCGCCTCGATTGCACCGGTGACCTGGGCATGGGCGATCACGCCGGCCAGCTGGGCAGACAGGGTCACCAGCAGGGCCACGTGCGCCTCGTCGAAACGCCGCTGCTCCACCTGCTGGACGATCAGTACCCCCAGCACAAAGCGCTGGTGGATGACCGGCACGCCGAGAAACGCGCTGTACTTTTCCTCGCCGATGCCCTTGATCAGCGCGAAGCTGGGGTGGTCACCGGCATTCTCGAGGTTGACCGGCTCACCGCGTTCGGCCACCAGGCCGACCAGGCCCTCGCCGGGCGCAAGGCTCGCCACCCCCACCTGATCCTCGTTCAGGCCCTGCGTCGCTCGCAGCACAAACCGGCCGGTGACCGCGTCGCGCAGGTAGACGCTGCACACCTCGGTGTCCAGCGCCTCGCGCACCCGGTGCACGATGATATCCAGCGTCTCCTGCAGACCCTGCGCGGCGTTCACTTCCTGAACAATGTGGACCGTCTCACGCATCGGCGACGGACTCGGTATGCTTGCCCAGCGGCAGCGCCAGTTCTTTCATGGCGCGGCGGTACACCTCACGCTTGAACGGGATCACCTGGTTGAGCGGGTACCAGTAGCTGACCCAGCGCCAGTGGTCGAACTCGGGGGTGTCATTGGCGTCCAGCCGCACGGCAGAATCGTCGTCGAGCATCCGCAGCAGGAACCATTTCTGCTTCTGCCCGATGCAGACCGGGGTCTGCCCCTTGCGGATGAATCGCTTCGGCAGCCGGTATCGGAGCCAGCCTCGGGTGACACCGAGAATCTCCACCGACGATTCGGTCAGGCCAATTTCCTCGTGCAACTCCCGGTAGAGCGCCTCCTCGGGCGTTTCGCGCGGCGCGATTCCGCCCTGCGGAAACTGCCATGCGTTCCGGCCGCCCACGCGGCGCGCCCAGAGGAGCTGCCCCTGGTCATTGGCCACCATAATGCCTACGTTCGGCCGGAAGCCGTCAGCATCAATCACGTTCGTAAACCACCATTTTCACTGCTGGCATTGTTCCACACTTTCCCGGGAGTGAGAAATTTACTCCCTCCGGACCAGCCGTTATGCTGTTCGCCCACGCTCCGGGGCACCTACATGACACTCGCAATCTTCGACCTCGACAATACCCTGATTGGTGGCGACAGCGACCACCTGTGGGGCCAGTTTGTCTGCGAGGAGGGCCTGGTTGACGCCGGGGATTTCGCCGAGCGCAACGAGCAATTCTATGCTGATTACCAGGCCGGCAATCTCGACATCATGGCGTACCTGCGATTTGCACTGGGGCCACTGGCCGGGAGACCGGCGCAGGAGCTGGCCGCACTCCATGCAAAGTTCATGGCGACGCGGATCGAACCCATCCTGTTGCCGGCGGCAGACGCCCTCATCGACGATCACCGCCGCCGGGGCCACCACCTGTTGATTGTCACTGCCACCAACCGGTTCATCACCGAACCCATCGCGCGGCACCTGGGCATCGAAGACCTGATCGCCTGCGAGGGCGAACAGGTTGACGGCGTGTATACCGGCGAGCCCTCGGGCATCCCGTCCTACCACGCCGGCAAGGTGACGCGGCTGCTCGACTGGCTCGACTGCTCGGGTGAAACACTCGACGACGCCTGGTTCTACAGCGATTCCCACAACGACCTGCCGCTGCTGGAACTGGTCGACAACCCGGTCGCTGTCGACCCCGACGACAAACTGCGCGCGAAGGCGGAAGCGGCGGGCTGGCCGGTGATCTCGCTCCGGGAGTAAAACGCCTGGCGCGCTCAGTCGCGCACGGCAAAGAGTGTCTTGAGGTACTGTGTTTCCGGGATGGCCGGGTGAACCGGGTGGTCCGGACCCTGCCCACCCTGCGCGACGATGCGAACGGCAGTTCCAGCGCGCACTGCAGCCTGCTGTAACACCGACACAAGGTCGGCCGGCGCCACGTGCATGGAACAGGAGGCCGTCACCAGCAGCCCGCCCGGCCGCAGCAGTTTCAACCCCAGCTCATTGACCCGGCGATACGCCGCGAGCCCTTTTTTCAATGCCTTGCGCCGTGTGACAAACGCCGGCGGATCGAGCACGACGACGTCGAATTGCGTTTGCTCAGCCAGCAGCTCGCGCATCACGTCCGGGGCACTGCCCTGGCGCGTCTGCACCCGGTCGGCAACATCGTTGAGCTGCGCATTCTCGCCCACACATCGCAATGCCTGTTCCGAGCTGTCCACGCAGCAGACCGTACTCGCTCCGTGGGCGGCCGCCTGCACACCCCAGCCGCCGATATAGCTGTACACGTCCAGCACCGACTTGTCGCGCACCCAGTGCCCGAGCTGCGCGCGCGAGGCGCGGTGATCGTAAAACCAGCCGGTTTTCTGCCCGCTGAACACCGGCGCGTTAAATCGCACGCCGTTCTCCACCAGCGCCACCTGCTCCGGCACCTCACCAAAGACAACCTCGCTCTCGGTGGCCAGCCCCTGCTCGCGGCGCGCGCGGCTGTCCTGCCGCAGCACAATGCCGGCCGGTGACAGTTGCGCGACCAGCGCCGCCAGGAGCGTGTCGCGGTAGCGTTCGATGGCGCCGTTGTTGAGCTGCACCACCAGGTGGCTGTCGAAGCGATCAATGACCACGCCGGGCAGGGCATCGCTGTCGCCGTAAACGAGACGGTAGAAAGGTTGTTGAAACAGCGCTTCGCGCAGCGCCAGTGCCGAGGACAGTTTTTCCGACACCAGCGCTTCATCCAGGACGCGGTCACTGCCCGGCGCGTACAACCGGGCGCAGATCAGCGACTGCGGCTCCATGTAGGCGCTGCCCAGGATATCGCCGCCGGCACTACACACACTGACCAGATCGCCGGCCTCATACTGCGCCAGCGACGAACGCTGGGTATCGACCTCGTTGGAGTACACCCACAGGTGCCCGCCGCGCAAACGGCGGTCGGCGCCCTTGCGAAGATACAGCGCTTTCACGGGAGAGGAACGAAGGTGTCAGGCAGTCGGTGGCAACGACCTATTCGTTGTCACACTGGGATTGGTAATCCTCAGCGGACATCAGGTTTTCGAGTTCACCGGCATCACTCGGCTTAAGCCGGTAAAACCAGCCGTCGCCGTAGGGTTCGGCGTTGACGGTTTCCGGGTCGTCTTCGACTTTCGAATTGATCTCGATCACTTCACCGGAAACGGGCGCATATACGTCCGACGCGGCCTTCACCGATTCGACCACGCCGGCCTCGTCACCGGCGTCGAACACGGCGCCGACTTCAGGCAGTTCGACAAACACCACGTCACCCAGGGCGTCCTGGGCGTGGTCGGTAATGCCGACCGTGATGTTGCCGTCTTCGTCCTGCCGCGCCCACTCGTGGGTGCTTGCATATTTCAGGTTGTCTGGCGTCTGGCTCATGGTGGTTCCTCAAAAAGCGGCTCATTCTAGCGGGCCGCAGGACAAAAACAATCGGCTAATCCAGCCCCATGGCGTGGCGCATGATCTGTGCCTTGAGTGGCACCAGGCCATCCAGTGTTCGCATGCCGGTATTGCGCAGCCAGCGCACGGGCAGCGAGGGCTCCTCGAAGAGCCGCTTGAACCCGTCCATCGCGGCCATCATCAGCAGGTTATCACCCTTGCGCCGACGCTGGTAGCGACGCAGCACGACGAGTGCGCCGGGATCGAGGCCACGATCAATGGCGCTGCCGATTTCTTCTGCCAGCGCGGCGACATCCTGCAGCCCGAGGTTGATGCCCTGGCCCGCCAGCGGGTGAATGGTATGCGCAGCATCGCCGACCAGTGCAACGCCCTCGGTGACATAATCGATCGCGTGACGCTGGCGCAGCGGAAAGTCCGCGCGCCGCGAGCAGGCCTGCGCGCGCCCCAGCCTGCCCTCGGAAGCGGCGGTCAGCCGCGCACAAAAATCCGCCTCGTCCAGCGCCAGCAATGCCTGCGCCGCTTCGTCCTGCTGCGACCAGACAATCGACACCCGGTGGGCATCCGGCGCACCGGGTAACGGCAACAGGGCCAGCGGCCCTTCGGGGGCAAAACTCTGCCACGCCGTATCGCGGTGCGGCTGCTCGAACGCCACCGTGGCGACAATCGCCCGATGACCGTAATCCCATTCGCGCGTGTCGAACGCCAGCAGTTCCCGTACACGCGAGAGCGCACCATCGGCTGCGACCAACAGTCCGGACGTCAGTTCGCGATCGTCCGACAGGGTGAGCGCAACCCCACCGCCTGCGAGCTGCTCACAACTCGACAGCGACTGGCCTTCGAGCACAGTGATGTCGGGCGATTTGCGCAGGCACGCGATCAGCGCTCCCACGATCACCCGGTTCTCCACGATGTGGCCGAGCGCCGCGCCTTCCACCTCACGCTGGTCAAAG
>CAYGOX010000273.1:0-5298 GCA_964351485.1 uncultured Halioglobus sp. | reverse complement strand
TGGCAATGGTCACCACCACCAGCGGGCCCATGTTGGATATCTGGTTGAAGGGAAGCTGCGCCCACCCAACGGTGCCGACCGTCATCAGCAACGCGCCCACCGAGACCAGCGTGATGCAGACCGCGAGCACGACAGAGCGCAGGCAGAACCACAACAACAGCAGCACGGTGGCGATCACCAGCGGTGCGAGGTTGCGCGCATCCTTGAGTTGCGCGTTGTAGCTGTCCAGTTCGAAGATGAGCCCACCGATGACGTAGATCTCCACGCCCGGGAAGTCCGCGCGCAACGCATCGCGCAACGCGATCACCGAACGCGCGATCGTCAGGTGTTCCTCCTGATCGTCGACACTGGCGCGAAACTTGACCACACCCAGCGCCAGCTCACCGTCGGCCGAGAGCATGCTCTTGGTCAACTCCTCATCGGCGGTAGCAATACCGTGAATCTCGCGCAGGTCGTCCTGCGTCAGTTCGGACAGCTCCGGCACGAGGTAATCGCGCCCGTAGGTATCGGCATCCACCGCGTTGAGGCGCCGGTTCAGCAGCGTCCCCGCGGCGATGGACGAAGTCATACTGGTGTAGCGGTCGGTCAGCGCCTGCATGGCCTGCAGCGCCTCAAAATTGAAGACCGTGCCACCGGGCTGCATGAATACGAAAACGACGGACGTACTGGGGGGAAAGTCCGACCGGACCGACTCGACCTCGACCCGGTAGGGATCGTCGTCCGACAGGATAGTGTCGTAGCTGCTGTCGATCCGGGTCTCGGTGGTGGCCGTATCAATAATGCCGCCAAGCAGCAAAGTGAGCACAGACAGCACCCCCCGCCTATCTAACAGAAAGTTAACAATCGACTGCATAGAGGCACCTTAACTAACAGTGTGGCATCTTATACCATACCGATTCAATTGATCGAAGCCATCGCTCCCGGAGACCCTCATGAGACACTCTCGCGGCTCTCGACCCTGCACCATCCTGGCGGCGTTCCTGCTCCTGCTGGGCCTCACTCACGGCGCTTACGCAACACAATCGGTCGGCGACTTCACCCTGCTCGATCACCGGGGTGTATCGCACCAGCTCAGCTGGTACAGCGATCACGACGCGGTGGTGATCATGGTCCAGGGCAACGGCTGCCCGATCGTGCGCAACGGCTCCCACACCTACCGCGCGCTGCGCGACGCCTTCGCAAACGAGAACGTGGCCTTCTTCATGCTGAACCCGCAGCCGCAGGACAACCGCCAGAGCATCGTCCGCGAGGCCGAGGAATACGGCTACGACCTGCCGATCCTGATCGATGAGTCGCAACTGGTCGCCCAGTCCCTGGGCGTGGACCGCACTGCCGAGACGTTTATCGTCGACCCCAAACAACGCACCATCGTCTGGCGCGGGCCCATCGATGACCGCCTTGGCTACGAGACCCAGAAGCCGCAGGCCAGCCAACACTACCTGCGCGATGCGCTGCACAAGGTACTGGCCGGTGAGGCACTGGCCGCCAACGTGGCAGAAGCGCCCGGGTGCCTGGTCAGCTACCCCGCCCGCGATGCGCACGACAAGACGCCGGTTTCGTACGCCGACGACGTCGCCCCGATCCTGCAGAAGCACTGCGTACAGTGTCACCACGAGGGCGGCATCGGCCCGTGGTCCATGGACAGCCACGCCATGGTCAAGGGCTGGTCGCGCATGATGAAAGAGGTATTGATGACAAAGCGCATGCCACCGGGCCAGTTCGATCACCACGCGAGCCTGCCAATGGCCGATGGTGTGATCGTGACACCGCAGGAGTTACAGACACTGGTGCACTGGATCGACGCGGGCGCGCCGATGGCCGAGGGCGAGACCGACCCGCTCCCGGCACTTGCCTTCGACGCCTCGCCCTTCACCCTGGGCGAGCCGGACCTGGTCTTTGACGTACCGCCGCAAACCATCCCGGCAACCGGCGTTATCGACTACCGCTACATCCCGGTGCCGCTCAATCTCGACCGGGACGTCTGGATTCGCGCGATCGAGTTCGCACCGGGGGATCGCAAGGTCCTGCACCATGTCATCGCCTACCTGCAAAGTCCTGCGGACAAGCGCGCGCGGGCGCAGCAGGACGATTCGGGGCGCGACGACAGCATCGGCGGATTCGCACCGGGCCGCCAGCCCGACGTGTTTCGCGACAACAGCGGCCGGCTGATCCGCAAGGGCTCGAACCTGCTGCTGCAGATGCACTACACAACATCGGGCAAGGAGACGGTGGACGCTACGAAAGTGGGACTGTACCTGCACGACAAACCGCCGCAGTACGTGATGTCCGGCGGAGTCGCAGGACAGCGGCGCTTCCTGATACCGCCCCACGCCAAGGAACACAAACTGCAGGGCGAGATGCTGGTGGAGCACGATGCGTACCTGTACAGCATGACGCCGCACATGCACTTTCGCGGGCGTTACATGACCTACAGTGCGATCTATCCCGACGGCACCGAGGAGTTGCTGCTGTCGCAACCCAACTACGAGTTCAACTGGCAGTTCAGCTACCAGCTCGACGAACCGAAGTTCCTGCCGGCCGGCACGCGTATCGTGACGCGCGGGGCAATGGACAACTCCGCGCAGAACCCCTACAACCCGGATCCGTCACGCCCGGTACGCTTTGGTCTGCAAACCATGCACGAGATGTTCTTTGGCTTCCTGAACCTGCGCTACGTCGGCCACACGCCGGACAGCCTCGCCGGTTCAGCGACGCCGGACAAGGTGTCAGCGGCGCCTGCTGCGAACGCTACGATCGCTACCAGGAACAACCAAACTGCGCTACGGTGACCGTCAGCGGCAGCCGCTTCTCGACCTGGCGCTTTTGCGACCTGGCCGCGTGGCCAATGCCGCTGGCGTCAGAACCGAGCAACGCGGAGCGATAGGTCACACGCTTGCGCAGGTTCGAGTCGGTTCGGGATTTTGCAGAGGCCGCGCCGGTGTAGACCACTTCGGTCCCGCCCAGCTTTAGCCCGCACTGAAACAATGATCGCCTGGCATCTTCGGCATGGACCGTACTGGCCAACGCCGACAGTGCCAGCACACTGATGAGCTTCTTCATAATATTATTCCGGTAATCCTGCCGTCATAGGGCGCGAGCCCCTTAGACCGTTGACTTTGCGTCGCCACCTTTCGATGGGTATGCCCTTGTACGAAATCTGTACACTCTTACTGTAGTCGCTGCAGGCCCCCACTGCATGCAAATAGTGCGTAACAAATCACACAGTCGTGTGAGGAATATCCTGATTTAGCCCGCTGGAATATCACCGCCGGGCTCACGCGCTGGGCAGGAAATCAAACGAGTAATTGACCTGCGTGCGACGCACGTCGGCGACACCGAAGTCAATCAGGCGAATGCGGGCCAGTATTTTGCTGCTCAGCGCCGGGTCGGCCAGCTCGCTGGAGACCAGGGTCACTTCGCTCACGCGCCCGTCGGGCTCGATCACCATCGCAAAGACCAGCTTGCCCGCCAACAGGGGATCTTTGCGCAGGGCGCGATTGTAGATGGCGAAAATAGTGCCTTTGTTGCTGTCCATAACGCGGCGGATCGCGTCGTCACCACGGCCACCCACCGGTGCGGCGTTGCCGGGCGCCGCAGACGGCCTGGCGCCGCGCGAGGCTTCGCCGGTTGCCAGGCGGCTGCTGACCGCGACGGTTTTGCGCGCCGATAAAGCGGGCCCGCCGGTGTCGGTGCTCAGTTCCGCAGTGGAAATACCGCCGCTCGCCGCCGGTGCCTCGCTGGTCACGAGACGCCGCTGCACGGCAGCGGCACTGGCCTGCCCGCGGTGCGTCCGGGTCTGGTTCAGGCGATCGACATCGACGCTGTCACGCATCGCCTGCAGATCGTCTCGAAACGCCATCAGACCCGCCGCAGCGGCGGCCTCGCGCGCCTCGGCCACGCGGTCAACCGGCTCCGGCGGGGGCGCGACGGGCTCGGGCCGTGTCGCAACCCGCTGTGTCTCAACCGGCTGTGTCTCAACCGGCTGTGTCGCAACCGGCTGGGGCGGGGGCGGTACAACCTTGGGCTCGGGTGGTCGCACCGGCTCGGGTTTGGGCGTCACCGGCTCGGGCAGCGCCCTGGGCTGCAACTCGACACGCACCAGCGACGGCTCGGGCGGCGTTGCAGGTTCAGGTGCGCGAGGCTCGAGCGGCAGCCAGGGGAAGACCAGCGCCACCAGGACAAAGGTCAGACCGAACCCGGCAAGTACGCGACGGAAGCGCCGCTCATCTTCAGGCGTGGTCTCCCAGGGCAACTGTCCTTCCAGGGGCCCGGCCAGCGGAAAAAGTGCACTGTTCACGGTAACCCCCCACCCTGTCCTGCCGCCGCCAGCAGGGGCTCGGCCGAAGCCGGACTGCTGTCCACCGCCAGTGATACATCGCGGTAATTCGCCGCGGCGCAGGTCGCCAGGACCTGTCGCAATACGGTATAGGGTGTCCCCTGGTCACCCATAATAATGACTGCCCGCCCGGTATCCGGACTTTCGCCGACAGGAGACGCCTGCGCACCCAGCGCCACGAGTCGCTCGCGCAGCGGTTGCAGGGCTTCCTCGTCGCCCGCCAGCGCCTCGGCCACGGTCATCACCGCCTCCTCGGCGACGAGAATGTCGGTATCGGTCACCTTGACGATGAGGCTTGCGTGAGGACGCTGCTCCGAGACCGAGTCGGGCAGTGCAATGCGGCGGTCCGACTGCAATACCTCCACGTCGCCGTTGTTCACGATCAGGAACAACACCAATATTGTGAAAATATCCATCAGGGCCACCAGGTTCAGCCGGGCCGGTGTCGCCATGCGGCGGTGGTTGCGCGCCATGCGCCGCGTCCTTGCCGAGCGGCTCATGATCCGTCCTCCAGTACAGGCGCATCCCCGAACGTGATCTGCGGGAACAGCGCGGCATCAACCACCGATGCGGCAACCAGCGCCTTGAAGGAACGCACAGCGTCAACGGCGTGAACAAGCGTCTGGTAGTCCACTGCCGGTTCCGCCAGGATCGTGATATCGCGTTTATCGATACCCTGCTCTGCCAGCTGCCGCTTCACTTCCTGCAGCACCAGCGATAACAGCGCAAAGTCGTGTTCACCCTCCCCGGTCATCGGTATCGCCTTCAACTGGGTGCCGCGCGGATAGTCGACCCGCATACTGTCGGTGCGCAGAATCAGCTCCACGTGTTCCTGCTCCAGTGATGCCGGGCCGGCAGACGCCTGTGGAAGCTGGATATCCACCACGGTAATACGGGAAAACACCATTCCCATGAGGAGAATCGGCACCAACACGATCATCAGGTTCATGAACGCGGTGATA
>CAYGOX010000272.1:286-5305 GCA_964351485.1 uncultured Halioglobus sp. | reverse complement strand
CCCGTGATGACGGCGAACTCGATGCAGATGGCTATCTTTTCCTCGAGGGCCGCTCCGACGATGTCATCGTGCGGGGCGCCGAGAACATGTCGCCCGGAGAGATAGAGGATGTATTGCACGAGCACCCCGCGGTCGCAGATGTCGGTGTAGTGGGTGTGCCCGACGAACACTGGGGTGAAGCGGTTGCCGCGGTGGTGGTCACGCAAGAGGGCGTCGAAGTGACTGCCGATGAATTGCAGTCCTGGGTGAAGCGCCACCTGCGCTCTTCCAAGGTGCCGAGCGTGGTCCGCTTTGTGGAGGCGCTACCCTATAACGAAACGGGCAAGCTGCTCAGGCGCGTGCTGCGCGAAGACCTCGCCAACAGTTAACCGGTGTCGGGCACACGGGGCGTGCGCCGACCCGTGTGCGCGCATTCAGGCTTCAACACTGAGCAGTTCAGTGCTGGCATCGTCACCGTTGGAGCGATAGCGGTACTTGACCTCGCTGCCATCGGGCGCGCTGTCCAGGCGCTCGTCCCGGGGCAGCTTGAACTCCATCTTCTGCCCGCGCCGCACACGGCAGCGCGACGAATCATCGTACTTTTTAACCGAGTGAATCTTTACCATCGTGGATTGTTCCGCGTCGGAGCCGCTGCGTTCGACAGTGCCTTCCAGCAGGCAGTCTTTTTCTGCGCTGAACGCGATCGGGCTGGCGCCCATCAGGGCGACGAGTGTTGCTGTCATTATTAAGTGTTTCATGGCCTGCACCCCTTTGTGTATACAGTCGAGATACACGCTAGCAAGAAAACAGTGTTGCTTGCCACCTCGCGACACGAAAATTTCATCGTTCTGTAACAATTTTGTGTTTGGTGCCGGAATTTCATCCGAACCAGGCAACCGCGCGCCCAGTGTCGCTGTAAGAAATCTGTCATAAAACTGAAAAACAGCAGCCCTATACTGCGCAGCATTGAGGTGCCTTTATTCAAGCTCCGATAGCCACCAACAGGCAGAATTACGAAAGATGAAGCGCGTTATCGTTACCGCAGCCACTATTGTCAGTCTCACGGTATCCCTGCAGGTGGGCGCCCTGTCGCTGGCCGCACAGGAGTTCAAGGCCTCGAGGCTGATGGCCTGCGCCATGGCGCAGCAGGCACTTGGCCAGCTTTCTGAAGAGGAGTACGGCGCACAGGCGCTCAGTGTGCTCGACGGATTTGAAGACCAGGAGCGCGATAACATTATCGCCAAGGCAATCGGCTACTACGATGGGCTTATGTTTGCCATCGATGAAAGCGACCGCAGGGCGCACGATCTCAGGCTGCGCGATTTCGTCGCCAGCGGTAGCTGCAGTAGTGATGCTCGCAGGTTTACTGTCAGTTTGTGATCCTGTGCATCGGCCAGATCAGCTTTTCCTGACAAGATAACGCAAGACCTCTATTGAAAACCCCTGCCTTTCGCGCGGGGGTTTTTTGTATGCAATTTACGCTTTTGAACACGCGCACGTTTAACAATTTTGCAACACAAGCATCACAGGAGTGTCATTAATAGTCTTTAGCATGCCTCGTCCATAAGGGCTGGATTGACAATAGTCACAATCGGTCACGATGTTTTAGTGATTCCAGTCGCAGCACTTTCGATGGACAGATCAAGGCATACATTCCCTATGAAACGGTTTGCAGTCAACGCGGGACTCCTTTTTGCGCTTCTCTCCCAACCGGCACTGGCTGCCACAACCTACCTGATGGTTTTTCTCGACGATGCGCCGGTGTCCGGGGTGGCGCTGGACGTTAACGGCGCGAACGCGGGTACGACCAATCTGCGTGGCAGCGCCGAGTTCAATATTGCTGCGGGCGACCATGTGCTGACTCTGGTCGATGACGGTATTCGTTTTCCCGTGACTTTTGCCTCTGCGCCTGGTGAGGATGTGGAGATCAGTGTGGTGTTTAGTACTGCGCCGGGTTTGGCGCCTGAAGTAAGCATACGCAAATTTGGCCCGGCAGATTCTGGCAATGGCTACATCACCGGCCAGGTATTGGACAGCAGCGGCGCGCCCGTCTCTGGCGCTACGGTGGCGTTGATCGGAACGCCATACAGCGCGTTATCCGACGAGTCGGGCATTTACACCATGGAAGTCCCCCGTGGTGCCTATGACCTGACGGTCAATGCCAGTGGCTATAACGATGTGTCAGTAAACGGCGTTCGCGTCATGTCCGGTCTCGGTGTCACGGCCGGGATCCGGTTACAACCGGAGGGTACTGCTGCGGTGCGTGGAGGTGCTGTCGAGGAAGTGTTTGTGCTGGGTGTTTTCAACCCTCAGGAGGGCTCCGCGAGTGTAGAACGCTACGCAACGTCCATTACCAACGCCATCGATGTGGCGCAACTTGAGCGCTTCGGTGACAGCGACGTCGCGGCGGCCCTGAACCGCGTAGTGGGCGTGGCGGTGACTGACAGCAAATACGCCACGGTGCGTGGCCTTGACGGCCGCTATATTTCCAGCACATTGAATGGTCTGCTCATGCCCAGCACTGACCCGCAGCGCCGTGATGTGCAGCTGGACCTGTTTCCCACGGATATCCTCGGCGGTATCGAGATCCAGAAGTCCTACACCCCCGACCAGCTTGCCACCACCACTGGCGGATCAATCAAGATCCTGACCAAGGGTTTACCGGACCAAACCGTACGTAAGATCAGCACGAGCTTCGGCTACAACTTCGATGTAACGGGCAAGAAGGTGTTGAAGCACGCCGGCAGCACAACAGACTTTGCAGGCGTCGACAACGACCTGCGCGAACTCCCCGACGGTGTTCTGGCTGTCACGGACGGCGGCCGCTCCCTTACGATCTGCGATCCGAGTGTTGCGGATATCTGTACTTCTCCGGAAGACGCTGCGCGTCTTGGCGTCCTGTTCCAGGATGACTATAACGTCGAGCAGAGGAATGCATTGCCGGACGCGGGCATCTCCATCGCCGCCGGGGATCTTTTCGAAGCGGGTGAGGGCCAGTGGGGCTACTACCTGGCCGCCACCTATGATCGTTCTACCGATGATCGCGGTGACGCCGAGCTCACCAACCCGTTAGAGACCACGGGCGGGTACGAGCGTTCGCGCATCACCGTGGACGCCACTGGTTACCTCGCCCTCGGGTATGAGTATGGCGAGGCGGACGAGATTCTTTCCAAGACCACGTTCCTGCGCAGCTCCGACGATACCACCCGCGTGGAAAGTGGCCTGGATGGTCGAGAGGGGAACCAGATCGATCGCACTATACTGGAGTGGGTGGAGCGCCAGTTCATCTCGCAGGCTTTTACCGGCCATAACGAACTCGCCGCCGACGGGAGTCTACACAAGCTGGACTGGCGAATCGCTTACTCGCGCACTGACCGCGACGAACCCGATCGCCGCCAGTACAGTTACTTCAACAACAACCTCTCTACGTCAGCCTTTGAGCGCCGCTGGTCTGACCTTGAAGAAGAGGCGCTCGACCTCACGCTGGACTACACCCTCAGCGTGGACTGGGGCGACATCAGTACGTCAAACTCGGCGTGCTTTGGTCCGACAAAGACCGCGCAGTCGACCAGTACCGCTTCGGTATCCGGGTGGAGGACTTCGACCTGGACCTCGGGATCGATCAGAATCTCGAGAAGGACGTCCTGTCCTACAACAATTTCGCCATCGGCAAGGTTCGCCTTGCGGCCAACACCGCTGACACCGATTCCTACGAGTCACAGGAGGAGGTGCAGGCCTTCTACCTGTCCAGCAACACCGAGTTCGGTGAGCACTGGGCGCTGCTCTTCGGCGCCCGCTTCGAGGACTTCACACAGGAGCTGGCCTACCCGAATGACGATAACGCCGCCAGTGAACTGGCGTATGACGATTGGTATCCGGCGCTCAACCTTACCTGGCGTCCGCT
The DNA here is from genome assembly GCA_964351485.1 of uncultured Halioglobus sp. Lineage (GTDB taxonomy): Bacteria > Pseudomonadota > Gammaproteobacteria > Pseudomonadales > Halieaceae > Marimicrobium. The sequence goes on along the minus strand of CAYGOX010000272.1, from coordinate 1,422 downwards.
CGAGCAAGTGCAGTTGCGGATCGGCTATTCCGGGACGGTGTCCTACCCCGGTCTGATCGAGCGCTCCGAGGCGCAATCGTTCGACCCCTACACGGATGACCCCATCTTCGGTAACCCGAATCTGCAGGTTTCAACAATCGATAACTACGACCTGCGGCTGGAGTATTACTTCTCAGATGCTGAGAGTATTTCCCTGGCGTTGTTCGCCAAGGATATCGACCAGCCGGTAGAGCGGGCCATCCCTGATGCATCAGGTTCGGCCGCGCGTGGCACGACTTTTGTCAATCAGGAGAAAGCGGAGCTGATCGGCATCGAACTGGATGCAAACAAGAATCTCATTGATGAAGACGACTACGTGTTCTTTGTCGGTGGCAATATTGCTTACATCGACTCCGAGGTGACCCTCTCGGAGGACTCCCTTCGCCTCGAAGGTGAGAACGCCGACGGGCGCCCGCTACAGGGTCAGTCGGAGTGGCTCGCCAACTTGCAGTTCGGCTTTGACCACTATCCAACCGAGCAGAAGGTCACCCTGCTGTTCAATTATTTTGACGACCGCATATTTCGGATCAGTCGCGGCGCAGCGACCGGCCCCGAGTTCGAGGTGGAGCGACTGCTTGTCGATATCACCTACGAGAAAGTATTCAGTGAGAACCTCACCTTCTCGGCGAAGAGACAGAATCTTCTCAATGAAGACGTGGCGTTCTCACAGAATGGCCGCACCATCGAAAGCTTCCAGACCGGAACGCTCCTTGGTGTCAGCTTGAGCTACCAGTTCTGACTTTTTTCATTGGCGGTGGCAAAAAACTGTGTGGAGGGTATGCGAGCTTTCTGCATGACGCTAAACGAATTTGTTCAACAACCCAGGGATCGAACCATGTTCAATAAACGGCTCATTGCGTTGCTTATTCCCTTCGTCGTACTTGCCTCTGGCTGTGAAATCGAGGGCGACGGTGACAAGGTAAGCATCGAAAACAACTTCACCAATGGCGGCGGCAACGGCGGCGGCCCCACCCAGGGTGGTGGCGGAAACTGTGATGACGTCGCGACGGCAGATTTCGTTGATTACAACGAAGACTGTTCTATCGGTACGCTGTCCGGCATGATCGACATGGACTGGACCCTTTCCAGCGATATCA
>CAYGOX010000272.1:0-238 GCA_964351485.1 uncultured Halioglobus sp. | reverse complement strand
GAAGCGGACGTCACCGCGGTCAAGGACGCCGGCGTTACACTATCCATCGAGCCCGGCACGCATGTGCAGGCCTTTGATACCGGCTCCTTGCTGGTCACGCGGGGTTCCAGATTGCTCGCCGATGGCACCGCGGCAAGCCCGATTACATTCTCCAGTCTCGACGACAACTTCGACGGCCTGGGCGAGTGGGGTGGCATCATCATCCAGGGCTTTGCGCCACAGTACGGCCAGGGCGGCA
>CAYGOX010000271.1:353-5356 GCA_964351485.1 uncultured Halioglobus sp. | reverse complement strand
GGAATGTGTGGGCAGGCCCGTCGGCGACCTGTATTTTTATGAACTGTTTGCGGCCGCGCGCTACTCGGCGCTGGTGGTGCGTATCATGAACCGCTGGGTCGCCAAGGGTGCGCTGCCCGAGGACCAGACCATCTGGCTGGAGAATCCGGTGGCACACATGCTGGCCGCGATGATGGACGAACACGACAACGCAGGCTGAGCGCAAAGAGGGCTATCCCATGAGCAAGTTTCATCCAGACGATTCCTTCCACCCGCCCACCAGCGACGACCCCTACTGGACCGAGACCTGCTGGTTCACCTTCGCTGTTCCCGAGCACCGGCTATCCGGCCAGCTCTACCCGTTTTTTCGCGCGAACCAGGGCGTCTGCGCAGCCGGCGCGTTTTTCTGGGATAGGGACGGCCACCAGCCACACACCATCCGCTTCGGCAAAAACTTCTGGCACCTGCCCATCCCGGACCAGGACCTGACCGATATCCAGCTGCCGAACGGCATCAGCTTCCGCTGCCTGGAGTCCCTGTCGCGCTACCAGATCAACTACCTCGACCCGGACGCGGGCGAGGCCGAGGTGGACCTGACTTTCACCGCAATTGCGCCACCGAATTACCTCGCCGACAGTCACTACGAACAACCGGGGCGCTATCGGGGAACAATCCGGCTCGGCGAACAGACCTATACGGTCGACAGCTATGGCATGCGCGACCGCTCCTGGAGCGTCCGCTCGCAATTCGGCCCCGACATTCACGGCTCCGGTGCAGTCGCTGGCGGCTACAGCTATGCTACCGCCGACGATCACAACGGTTTTCACATGATCAGCATGGCGTTTACCGAAGGGGACTACATCAATATTCACGGCTATCACATGCGCGATGGCGAGTACGCCCGACTCACAGGCGGCAAGCGCACCGTGCTTGAGCGTTGCCCGGACACCGGTTGCCCGCTGCGCGTGCTGATAGAAGCCGAGGACGAGCAGGGACGCAAATTGACAGCCGAGGGCCAGTGCCTGAACAAGATCGGACTGCACCTCAACCCCAACCTCTTTACCTGGAACTGCCTGACCCAGTGGGAGTTTGACGGCGCCAGCGGTTATGGCGAAGACCACGACAACTGGACAGCCTCAGGCGCACGCCATTTTTTTCGCGGGTTCCTGGGTGAAGACTGAATGACGTCCCCCTCCGCTGCGGGACACACGCGGTCGCCGACAATCCCCGCTACTTTTTTTGCGCTGGCCTGTGGTGTTGTGCTGCTGCATCTTTGTCTGCTCTGGCTTCCGACGATCAATCTCGAGTGGGCGTTCATTACCGCCGCACGCTACTTCGAAAGCGGCGATCCGGCCCTGCTGGCGCGCTACCACGAGGTGCAGGCAAACACACTCGGCGTACCCTACCTCGCGCACCTGCTTGGCATGTTCCCCGGACTCGATATCACCACCGCCCCGCGCATTCTCTCCGCCATCGCCACACTGTTGCTTGCCGGGGCACTCTACCGTTTCTCTTCGCTACTCGGGTCGGGCCCATCGACACTGCTCCTTGCGCTTGTCCTGTTGAACCCGTTGATCTGGACCTTTAGCGGCCGGGGCACCGCCGATTTTTTACCCGCAGCCCTGGCCCTGTTCAGCCTTACCGGTCTGTTGGCCCGCAAACCCGGCACTGTCGCCACGACTTTCTGCTGCCTGCTCTTTGGCATCGCAATCACACTGAAATACCACGCGGCGTTCCTGCTGCCGATCATCTGGCTGGAGGCTCTCTCTCGCGGTGTATCATCGGGCATGCTGATCACAACACTGCGCAGGACCGCACTGGTGTGCGCCATACCGCTGGGGTACCTGATACTGGTGCGGCATAACCTCGGTTTCTGGGTGACGCCCCCCGCGTTCCAGGATGCCCTGGGCGTGCGACTCTCCATCGGCACCTGGCTGACCAACTTTGTCGCCTACCTGGGCTATCTCGGACTGCTGTTGTTTCCGGTGTTATTGACTGGCGTCGCGGCGCGGGCCAGCGGCGCAGGTGCCGTCAGGTGGAGCGCGGCGGGCGTGCTCCTGTTCGTGACAGGTTACTGGCTGCTGACGCCCGCTGGCGAAATGAACCTCGGGCCACTCGATGCCTTTGTCAGACCGGACCTGCTTCACGGTGCACTGTGTGTTTTCGCGGGACTGTTTTGCGCAGCTGCCTCGCGCCAGCTGCGCGACCGTGGCCTGGACCACGAGCGGCGCAGGGTATTGCTGGTCATCTTGCTCGGTTGCCTGGCGTTTGTCGCGATACTGTCCATCTCGCGGCCGTCGCAGCGTTACCTCTTGTTTATCCTGCCACTGGCGTTTCTGCTATTACCGACGCCCGGCACAAGACCCTGGGCACACGTCTTCGCCGCGACACTGGTTGCCTACGGACTGCTCAACAGTTTTGTCGCCACGAAGCAGTACGCGACGGGTATCGCGGCTCTGCAAATGGTAGAGGAAATCACTGAACGAGGCCTGCTCGACGTTACCGACCCGGGCATCATCCTGGGACACGCCGGGGACCGCTTTCCATCGCTCGCTCCTGAAATGGCGCGTTATACCGTCGTACCAGGACGCCGGGACGACGCGCTGGTATACACGGAAAACTCGCCGCTGCCTTTGATCAGGCAGGGCTTTTCTTTGGTCCAGGATACGTCACGGGTATCGCCTTAAAATAGCGTATGATCACTGCTAAAACTGTTTTGGGTGCATAGCCAAATAGGGAGTAGGCCATGAAAGCAGAAAGAGACGATCACATGGGGGAGCCGCTGTCGCGGTCGAAGTTCCCGGTGACACACAGCCTGCTGGTCCTGCTGCTGATCGCGGGAATCGGGCTGGGTTGGTGGTACACGGGGCAAGATACGTCAACGACGCCAAACGTCCCCGACGCGGCGCCCGAAGTGCCCCAACCGTCAGCCGCCATGCCCACACGAGCACCGCCGCCAGCACCGGACATTCCCCGCAAGCTGCCACCGGCGCCCGTCCCGGCTGCAATTGACACCAAACCGGACACACCGGCGCCCGAACCGGTTCTGCCCCCTGCCGGGGAGGCCGACGCCTGGCTGATGGCCCGGCTGGCAGAACTGGACATACCGCGGCCGGTCCTGGCGCTGTTCGATGACAATCACCCACTGTCCGTAAGTACCGCCCTGCTCGACGGCGCCAGTCGCGGGATTCTCATGCGCAAGCTGATCACGGGCTGGACCCCGGCGAGCCCGTTTCCTGTACAGGGTGAAGGCTCAGATCTCTCGCTTGATCCAAAAGGCTACGAGCGCTACGACACGCTGGTCAACACACTGGTGGCCGTGGACTCGGCGAGCGCCGAAAAAACGTTTCACCTGTTGCGCCCACTGTACGAGCGCGCGTACGGCGAGATCGGACTGAAGCCGGAGGATTTCGACAACGCCCTGATCAGCGCACTGGACCAGGTGATCGCTGCGCCGGTGCTGGAGCAGCCACCGCAACTCGCGCGGGAAAAAGTCCTCTACACGTTCGCCGACCCGGAACTCGAAGCGTTGTCGCCGCTGCACAAGCAGCTGGTCCGCATGGGGCCGGAGAATACCCGGCGTTTACAGCGGCATGCGCAGGCGGTGCGGGCCGCGTTGCTTGGCGAAAATTAACGGCGCGGAATTCATTGCTTCATGCTGGATTTCATGCCCGACTCGGCCATTGCCAGGCCCCACCTCCTGGGCAGACTTGTCATTAATCTGATCAGAAACCGGTTCGCACGGCCAGGCATGAACAGGCGCTTTCGGCCAAGCGCCGCCAGCGCTTCCTGAGCGACTCTGTCGGGACTCATCAATCCGGAGAGTTTGCTTTTGTCGACGCCCTGCTTGATTAGCGCATCAGTATCTGTCGAGCCGGGGGCCAGCGTCATAACGTCCACACGGTGAGGCTTCAGCTCCTGCCATAACGCCTCGCCGAGAAAGTGGACGAAACCCTTTGAGGCTGAATAAGCCGCTGACAGGGGAAACCCCATATAACCCTCCATGGAACCCGTCAACACGATGCCGCCACCGCCTCTTTCAATCAACAGCGGGGCGAGCGCCCGCGTTATAAGCATGGGCGCCCTGGCATTCACCGCGAGCATAGCCTCCAAATCGGCTGGCGATTGATCGACATGCAACCCCTTGAGTCCAATACCTGCATTGCTCACAACCAGCCCCAGGTCACGACCGTTAAGCGACTCCAGTAAACGCGAGGCACAGTCAGCCTCAGCAACATCCAGTGCAAGCGGAACCACTTCCACAGAGTGGGCCTGCTGAAGCTGGCGCGCCAGTTCATCGAGCTGAGCCTTGCGGCGCGCGCAGATGATGAGGTTCAACCCCTCACCGGCCAACGCGCTGGCAAATGCCTTCCCAATTCCCGAAGACGCACCGGTAACCACCGCCCACGGGCCATACTTCTCGGCAAAGCCGTGCTTCATGCTCGCGCTCCATACGACTACAAAAACGCTCGTATGGTATCAAATCGCAGGAGACCGCTTCGCACCAGTCGCCGCGCCCCTGTTGATGTGGTTATAATCCTAGTCAACGGCCCACACGGTCGTTCCCCCAGGGGAGCAGCGCGATGAACAGAGCGTTGAAAAGCGCAGTCCTTTGTCTAATGAGTGTCCTGGCGCTACAGACATTTTCGCCTGGGGTGTCGGCCCGTGGCTTTGAAAAGTACAAAGCCCACACCGAGTACGATGAGTATTTCCGCAAGTACAGCAAACGTTTTTTTGGCATTGGCTTCGACTGGAACTATTTCAAGGCACAGGCCATTGCGGAATCCAATCTGAACCCGAACGCGCGCAGCCACCGCGGCGCACAGGGAATCATGCAGCTCATGCCACGCACCTTCGCCGAGGTTACGCAGCGCAGCCAGTACGTTCAGGGCGCCCTGGCGGAGCCGCGCTGGAATATTGCAGCAGGTATCTGGTACAACAAGTTCCAGTTCGACTACTGGCAAAAGGGTCGCGATCTGGAGGAACGCCTCAAGTTTATGTATGGTTCCTACAACGCTGGCCGG
>CAYGOX010000271.1:0-343 GCA_964351485.1 uncultured Halioglobus sp. | reverse complement strand
CAAGCGCAGCAAAGAGACCCTTGATTACGTTGATAAAATATTTGTGATCAGGGAAGCGATTCAATAATGAACTGGGTCATCATCGGCACCAATTTTCTCTACGCTACCCTGGGTACAGCGCTGACGCTGGTCTTCATGCTGCTGGGCTACTGGATCTTCGACCTGCTGAATCCGCTCGATCTCAATGACGAACTGGCCAAGGATAATCGGGCCGTGGGCATGGTCGTGGCCGCCATTTTCATCGGGCTCGGGATAGCGGTTGGCCTGGTGATCGGTATGGGGCTTAACTAGGCTGCAGACAGAAACAGCGTCGCAAAAAGAAAAAGGGTTAGCGGTGAACAAC
>CAYGOX010000270.1:0-5397 GCA_964351485.1 uncultured Halioglobus sp. | reverse complement strand
CGGGGGCGCGGTGCGCAAATACCTTTCAGCTAGCAATGAACTGCCCGGGGAATCACTGGTCGCGATGGCGCCTGTCAAGGTGCGCTCCGACAAGGACTCCACCGGTGGCAACCTGGTGTCCACGCGGACCGTGCAGGTGCGCAGCGATATCGAGGATGCCGCTGAGCGGCTCGCAGCGGTGCATGAAGGCACGCGCAACGCCAAGGAACTGAACAACGCCATTGGCGCCAAGGCAATGACCGACTATTCGCGCTTTATTCCCTCAACGCTGACAGCGCAGGGCGCGCGCCTGGCCAGCCGCTGGGGGCTGGCCAATCGCATCAGCCCGATCTTCAATTGTGTGATTACCAACGTCCCTGGGCCGCCCATTCCACTGTTTAATACCGGTGCGAAGATGGTGGCCAACTACGGCACAGGGCCGGTCACCGATGGACTGGGGCTCTTTCACGTAATCAGCAGCTACTGCGGACAATTCGTGATCAGCGCGACCAGTGACAGAGAGATGATGCCCGACCCGGATTTTTATCGGCAGTGTCTGCTCGACAGCTTCGCAGACTCACTCGCCGCCGCCCGCAAGGCGCTTGAGGCGCCGCGCAAAAAGGCGCCCCGCCGAAAATCGCGCAAGACCCCGAGCGCAGCCTAAGCCTGCCGCGAAGCCCCGTGCAGGGCTTCGCCCCTGGCCAGGTCCGCCGGCAACTGCCGCGCCGCGAGCACGTAGAAAACGATTGCCGGAGAGCCGAGAATACCGACCGTCAGCATGGCGTAACGCAGGCTCTCGTTACCCAGTCCCAGCGAGCTGGCATAGTAATCACTGAGCACACCGGCGGTCAGCGGCCCCAGGCCCAGACCAATCATGTTAAGCACGAAGAAAAGAATGGCCGATGTCAGGGCGCGCATCGCAGGCGGCACCAGTGAATGGGAGATCGCCAGGCAGGGGCCGAGATAGGTGTTGATGACGATCGTCACCAGGAACATGAACGCAATCGCCAGCGTCGTGTTTTCCAGCAACAGGTAGGGGAACCCCAGCGGAACGCTGAGCGTACCGGCGATGGCCGGCAACCACAGGTACCAGCGCTTGTCAGTTGCACCCAGCCTGTCCGACAGGTAACCACCCAGGAAAGTGCCGATAAAGCCTCCGCCACCGCCGAAGATGGCGAGGATGACACCCACTTCACCCATGTCCAGGCCGTGGTTGCGCACCATGAAAGAGGGTGCAAAATTGCCGCTGCCGTAACCGACGAATGCTGTCAGGCCGGCCGCCGCTGCGAGATACCAGAAAGAGCGGTAAGCAGAAAGCAGCGACAAGGTCTCGCGCAAGGACGGCTTATAGGATGCGGTATCGCCAGACTCCCATCGCCCGCGAGGCGGCTCGCGCACGGTTAACACGAATATCAGAGCGAACAAAACGCCCGGCAGACCGACGGCAAAAAACGCCACCCGCCACCCGTACACCTGGCTGAGAAAGCCGCCGATCAGAAAGCCCAGCAGAATGCCCACGTGAACGCCCGTGGAGTAAATCGCCAACGCGGTGCCGCGCCGCTCGGGCGGGTAATAATCACTGATCATCGAGTGCGCGGGCGGGCTACCGCCCGCTTCGCCAATACCGACTCCAATACGGGCTAACAACAACTGGGTATAGTTCTGGGCAAGACCGGACAATGAGGTCATGCCGCTCCAGACTGTCAGGGCTGCCGCGATAATATTGCGCCGGTTACTGCGATCGGCCCAGTAGGCGATAGGTATTCCCGCCGTGATATACACCAGCGCAAAGGAGAAGCCGCTGAGCAGGCCCAACTGGGCGTCGCTCAGGCCCAGTTCCATCTTGATCGGTTCCTGCAGAATCACCAGGATCTGGCGATCGATAAAGTTGAACGCGTAGACGATGGTGAGCATGAACAGGCCGTAGCCTGCGACCTTCGGTGTAACGCTGGCCGCCGAATCGGGAGAATGATCTGTCACGAGCGCTTCCTGTAAGTTCTGGTTATCATGGCGCCGTACCGGGCTGCGGACCCGGCAACGTGAGCCACTATACGGGATTTGGCCGCCACTGCACCACGACCAGCATCCGTGACAGGAATCCGACCTATGAGCGAAACACACTGGGACCATCTGCGACTGACCCGCAACGAACGCGTGCTCGAGGTAAGTTTCATCGCCGGCCCCCGGGTCAACTGCCTGGGCACAGCACTGATGCGCGAACTCACTGAGCTGGCTCAACAACTGCAGGGTGACAGTGAACTCAACGCCATCATTCTTACCGGGACACCCACGATGTTCAGCGCAGGCATGGATCTCAAGGATCCGGAACTGGCCCGCGCCGGGCAGATGACGGTGGCCGAGCGCCGGCAGCTTGCAAGGGTGGGTCCTTTGATGTGCGGCGCGTGGGAGGCGCTGGAACCAGTGACCATCGCCGCGATCGAGGGCTGGTGCATTGGCGGCGGCGCGGCACTGGCTGTCGCCTGCGACTGGCGGGTCGCGGCCTCCGACGCACGGTTCTATGTCCCGGAAATCAAGCTGGGCATGAACATGAGCTGGCAAAGCGTGCCGCGATTCAACACACTGATCGGCCCGGCACGCACCAAGGAGCTGCTCATCCTGGCCGAGCCGATCGCTGCCGAGAGAGCCGAACAGTGGGGCCTGTATGATCGCGTTTGCGCACCGGGCGAGGCAATGGCAGTAGCGCGCGAACTCGCCACCCAGGTGGCGGGTCGACCGCCGCTACCGGTTCGCATGATCAAACAGGCCGTCAATGCCGCCGCGCAGCCACTGGCCGATGCCGTTTCGAGAATGGATGTCGACCAGTTCCTGTTAACGCAGACCACAACCGATGCGCTCGAAGGTGCCGAGGCTTTCTTCGAACAACGCGACCCTGAATTCAAAGGTAACTAGGAGATCCTGATGAGCTACAACACACTGCGCTACGAGGTGGCGGACCACATCCTGACATTGACACTGAACCGACCCGACAACCTCAACGCGTTCACCGTGGAAATGGCGGGCGAGCTGATCGACGCTTTCAACCGCGCCAGCGACGATGACGATGTTGGCGCCATCGTCGTCACGGGAGAGGGCCGCGCTTTCTGCGCTGGAATGGATCTCTCGGTTGGCGGCAACGTGTTCGGCCTGGATGAATCGATGCAGCCGACGCTGCAGGACATGACAGAGCGCCTGGAAGACCCGGACATGATCGCCGGCGTACGTGACACTGGCGGGCGCGTCACCCTCGCCATCTACGAGTGTAAGAAACCGGTGATTGCGGCGATCAACGGTGCGGCCGTCGGCATCGGGGCGACAATGACCTGCGCGATGGATATCCGGCTGGCCTCGGAGCACGCGCGGATTGGCTTCGTCTTCAACAAGATAGGGATTACGCCGGAAGCCTGCTCAACCTGGTTCCTGCCGCGGATCGTCGGCATTTCCCGCGCTCTGGAATGGACCTATACAGGGGAAATCCTGAACGCAGACGATGCGCTGGCCGGCGGACTGGTCAAGGCCGTGGTACCGGCAGAGAGCCTGCTGGAAGAGGCCTACGCCATCGCCCGCAAAATTGTCGCCCACAGCCCCGTCGCTATCGCGCTGACTCGCCAGATGATGTATCGCAACTCGGCGCAGCCGCATCCGCTGGAAGCGCACAAGGTTGACTCCCTGGCGATTTTCTACGCCAGCCAGACCAGCGGCAAGGAAGGCGTGCAGTCCTTCCTCGACAAACGCGCTCCGGATTTCGAAGACCGCGCATCGACCGACATGCCGCCGTTCTATCCTTGGTGGGATTGAGCACGATCTCGCGCTCAACGACCCAGGGCGAAGTCCCACAGAGTCATACGCAGCCAGTCCAGTGACTCGCCCGCAACAGGCTGAGCGTTAAGTTCCAGGTAGTGCTCATCGGAACCGTAGCGCGGCCAGCCGGGCAAACCCTCACCATTGGGGTTACCGGTGCGCGCAAAGTTGACCCAGTATTGCTGCAACAGCGTGTGAACGCGCCGGTCATCCGGCTCGTCAGGCACGCTGTTGCCAAATACATAGGGAATTTCCGCCGCGTGGTAGGCACCCAGTGCCTCGCCCGCTGCGGTGGCCGGAACATGTGAGAAAAAGTACAACCACGCCGGCATCTCCATCGCCTCACTAAGCCGCGCCCAGGTGTGCATGTTCCACCCAAAAATCAGGTCTCGCCAAAAGTCCAGATAGGGTTGTTGTGACCCCTCTACTTCGGGATAAGCCCAGATAAATGGAAAGGCCGCCAGGCCGAACTGTGCTTTGAGCCCCTCCTCGAACGCTTCCTGCGATCTGAACAGGTACGGCGTCGAGGGCGAGAGCGCAAACGCCGTGGATTCATCGGCGTTGTAACCCACCAGCGAGGGCACGCGATTAAATTCGCCGCTTTGAAACTGCGACAGCAGCCGCGCCGGCAGGGCCCGGCCGTCGATGACAGGCCCAATACTGACGCCCGCATCACTGGCGCGTTGAAACGCCTCCAGAACCGCTTCGGCAGACTGTTCACGCAAGTCTGCTATGGAATCGGCTTTGGCATGCGCAAGCAGCGCCGCGCCCGCAGCTTCACCCTCGGACAGTGACTTGTTCAGCGCGAAATAGCCGCCGCTTTGGCCGATCGACTGGGCGAAGAGGCCCGCGGCCAGCGGGCTGGCCATCAGTTGACTGACTGCAGAGGAGCCGGCTGACTCGCCGAAAATCGTCACGCGCGCCGGGTCACCACCGAACGCCACAATGTTGCGCGCAACCCACTGCAGTGCCGCGACCTGGTCAAGGAGGCCGTAATTGCCCGAACTTCCCGCCTGTGCGGCTGACAACGCCTCGTGCGCCAGGTAACCAAACACATTCAAGCGGTAGTTGATGGTTACCAGCACCACGCCAGCGCTGGCCAGCGAAGCACCGTCGTACACGGGCAGACTGCCCGCACCTCGCGTAAATGCACCGCCGTGAATCCAGACCATTACCGGGGCGGGCGTTGCGGGCTCGAGCGACGGCGTCCAGACATTCAGGTACAGACAGTCTTCAGACATCTGTGGCAGCGTTCGCGCGTAGATACTGCCCTGCGGATAGGGTAGTTGCTGGCAGGCCGGTCCGAACGACAGCGCGGGGCGAACACCGCTCCAGGCTTCTGCCGCTTCCGCCGCGCGCCAGCGCAACGCTCCCGCTGTATATCCCGTCGTGGCGTTCGCCCTGCAACCGACCTGTCTCCACGGTCACTGTCGGCTGCGCCACCGCCACCAGGGGGCAAAGGAGTAGCAGACTGAGGACTATTCTCGGTGTTATCAAAGTACTTCTCCCCTGTTTCCACCCCGGTGAATCTCCCGGTCGGTACGCATTCCAACGCACCGATCACTCATACTAGACCGCCGGTAGCCATCTCGCCAACTGCACAGGGCCAATACACCGCTG
>CAYGOX010000269.1:0-5399 GCA_964351485.1 uncultured Halioglobus sp. | reverse complement strand
TCTGGGATTCCATGGCCTATGACCCGACGCTGGACCTGCTCTATTTCGGGGTTGGCAACGGCACTCCGTGGAACCAGCAGATTCGCTCGCCCGGCGGCGGCGACAATCTCTTCCTCTCCTCCATTGTCGCGGTGCGACCCGATACCGGTGAGTACGTCTGGCACTACCAGACCACGCCCGGCGAGACCTGGGATTACACGGCCGCCCAACACATTATCCTGGCCGACCTCGAAGGCCCGGATGGCCCGCGCAAGGTGCTGATGCAGGCGCCAAAAAACGGCTTTTTCTACGTCCTGGACCGGGCCACCGGTGAACTGCTCTCGGCCGAGAACTACGTCAACATCACCTGGGCCACGCACGTTGACATGACCACGGGGCGTCCGGTGGAAATTCCCGCCGCACGCTACCGCGACGAGCCCTACCTGGTGTTCCCCTCCTACCTGGGGGGACACAACTGGCACCCGATGTCCTACAGCCCGCAGACGGGCCTGGTGTATATCCCGGTGCTGGATTTTCCAGCCAACTACGGCAAGGTCGATGACTTCGAATACCGGCCCGGCGTGGCGAACCTGGGCACCGACGGCATTGTCGGCGGCCTGCCGGATGCGCAGGCAGAGCGTGACGCCATCGGCGCCCTGATCAAGGGTCGCCTGCTGGCCTGGGATCCGGCCACGCAGAAAGAGGCGTGGCGCGTCGAGCACAAGGGGCCGTGGAACGGTGGTGCGCTTTCAACCGCGGGCAACCTGGTCTTCCAGGGCACCGCCGATGGCAATCTCGTAGCCTACCGCGCCGACAGCGGCGAAAAATTGTGGGAATTCCCGACCCAGACCGGTGTGGTCGCGCCACCCATCACCTACGAAATCGACGGCGAGCAGTACGTGTCGGTCAACGTCGGCTGGGGCGGTGCGTTCGCGCTGGTCTTCGGTGAATACGTGCAGGCCGAAAGCCTGCCCAACGTGAGCCGCGTGCTGACGTTCAAACTCGGCGCGAAGGGCACCCTCCCCGAGGTCGACTGGCAGCCCACGGTAGCCTTCAACCCGCCTCCCCTGGAGGCCGATGCCGACACGCTCGCCCGTGGTCACCTGCTGTACCAGGATATCTGTATGGGCTGCCACGGCCTGAACGCGGTCTCCGGGCTACTCATCCCAGACCTGCGCGGTTCGGGCTTCCTGTGGGACCAGGCGGCCTGGGATAAGGTGGTGCGCGAAGGCGTTCTGAAAGACCGCGGCATGGCGGCGTTTAGGGAACACGTCAATGCGCGCGACAGCCAGGCTATTCGCGCCTACGTGATTCAGCAGGCGCACCGTGGTTCGGCATTGAGCGCTGCCGCGTCACCCTAGCAGGACGCCGCAAGCGTCAGAGCGCGGGGCGGACAGTGAGGCTCTGTAGCCGAAACATATCCCAGGAAGCGTCAGGATTGCTGATCTGCGGCAACACCCCGGTTGCCGGGTTGAGGCTCGCGCCCATAATGAGGTAGCGAAAATTCTTGTGCTGATTGGCCAATCCCTGTGCGAGCAGCGGGTTGCCGCCACCCTTGTTGTGGAGCGTCAGCGTAAATCCGCTCAATGCGCCCGGCAGATCCTGCGTCAGGTCTGGCGCCTGCAGGCTGGAGGCCAACCAGTAATCGGCATCGTAATTGGGGCCAGTTCCGATGCCGACTCCACCCAGGTCAACCGGCTCATCAAATTCGACAACCAGGAAATTGGACTGTATGGGACCCTGCCCGGGCAGGTAGTAGTTATAGTTGTCAAAGCCCTGGGAACCGGCACCACCCCAGCCCTCCTCGGTATAGGGCAACGCGATACCACCGACGGGACCCGCCTCCAGCATCAACGCATGATACACATCACTCAGCACAAATCCGTCCGTCTGATTCCGTGAGAAATCCTCTTTCGTGGGATAAGGCCCGAATATCTCGTAGTGTAATCCGCTCCACAACGCTACGTACGCCCGCGCCACGGCGGAGATACCGCCGACTTCCAGTGAAAAACCTGTAGGGCCTCGCACCACGCCGGCATTGTCGGACGACCAGGTGAAGACTGCGCCCTGCGAAAACTCGGCGACCAGCGGCGGAACCGACTCGCCCCAGGCCAGGTTGGTGATAGCGGCCGGCACCTCGAAGGCGCACTCCGGCAAGTCGTCCTTCTGGCAGTAGTTCAACCAGCGAAAGAACTGCCAGCTCGCCTCAGGCACTGCGGTGTAGGTTTCATCGTAGTGACCGAGCACAATGTTCTCGGTGCAGGTCGCTGCGTTGCCCTGGAAGGCTGCAAGGGTGCAATCGCGGTTGCCGCTATCAGAAATAATATTGCCCTGGCCTATGATCTCCAGCGGGTGACTGCAACCGGTTGCAATGACCATACAAAAAACAAGCGATGCGACGCGCGACAACATGACGACTCCGTGTCAGGTGACTTTCAACCCAGTGTAGGCCTATCGCTGTAGCGGCTCAACCCATATCGCTGAGCTGACCGCCCGCTCCTGCAGGTGCGTCGGCGCTGGAGGATCGACGCCCATCAACTGCGCATCGAAGGTACTGTGCCGCGGCGTCGGCACTTCAATGACCCGCGCGTAATACAGCGCGTGCAGCGCCGAATCGTAATCGGGGTCCGTCCAGCGCGCGGAAAGCTGGGGCGCGCCATCCTCGTCGCTGTCGACGATAGTGATCACGTGCTCGTGTGACTGCCCGGCTTCATCCGCCCACAATTTTATAATCTGCAACTGCGCGAGGTTCGCTCCCAGCGGATCGCGACTGGCGGCCACCAGGAACTCGGGCGATCGTCCGTCGGCGGGCACAAGCGTGCCGCCCATGGGAACACCATTCTCATAGGCAGAGCCAAGCCAATCATCGTCGAAGCTGCCATCGGGAAAATCGCGGCCTGCAAAAAAACGCAGGGTGATACGAGGTCCGGAAGTGGCGTACGTTTCCTTGCGCCGCATAGCCTCGAAAATTGACTCCCGCGTATTTTCCTGCGCCCACACGGCGACCAGCCCGGCGGCGCCGTAGACCCTGGCCGGCGTCAGCTTCTCGTTGACAAAGGCCAGGCCCAGGCGCTGCGCCGCCGTGCCATCGACCAGCGGCATTTTGCCGTGATAGTTGTCCTCTTCCACCGTGGAACTGGCGTTGTGACTGTCGCTGCTGCCAATCACGCCGAAGCGGAACGGATTGAAGCCCTCGCGGTGGGCAAACGCAAGACCGGTGCGCAGCGCATCGCGCGCATAGCTGCCGCGCGGCTCGCTGAAGGGTTTTTCAGTGGACATGATCCTGTCCATGATCTCGAAGTCGGCGTGTTCGTCGTCGGGCGACAGTTGCGGATGGGTCTCCGATGTTCCCTTGATCTGGAAGATTTCCGACAGTGGCTCATTCCTTGTGCGCAACGCCGCGTAGCCGGCATCCAGCGGCGCGCCGTCAAACTGCTGCGCCTCGTACATGCGTCCGCCGCTGACATTGCCATTGTGAGGAATGGCCAGGGCGTCCTGGCCCTTCGCGCGCTGTGCGTCGAGCGATCGCCAGAGCGCTTCGGGATTGAGTGAATCTCGCGACGAAAACGGGAATTCCGGCACGCTCTCGGAACGGTAGATGACATTGCGGTGCAGGTTGCGCTCGTCGGGCATGGAACTCCATTCGTACGCGACGAAGGTGGTAAATCGGCCCGGGGCGTTGTGTCGCTCGGCCGCGGCCGCGATGTCGTCCCAGGCGGCGCGCGATACGTCTTCGATGCCGGGTACGCCGAAGCGCGCTTCTCGCGTCTCGGCCGAGGCCATCTGCGTGAACAGACTGTACAGGTACAGCGCGGAGTAGCGCAGCGGGTTGCCGCTGCGCAGTGCGGCAATGGCGGCGGTATCGGGCTTATCCGCATCCTCGCCCGCAAGATGCCGGGGTACACCCAGGTATTCGACGTGGTCGGTCACAGCCCCGAAATCGAGCGGCCGTGTCGCCCGAATCGGGTAGCCAAACGCATGGGTGATGGTCTCCCCCTTCATATACCGATAGGCATCGTCTGGCAGCGCGCGCGTTCCCACCGTGTAGGCGTCGTAGGACAGCGCGGTGTGCACATGCAGGTCTCCCCACAGCAGGTTGCGATTCGGGTCGGGTGTCACCAGCGCGATATCGGGCCCGGCGGCGGGCGTGTCCGGCCAGGTCGCAGGATCGAGGGTGGGGTCGTCAAACCGCGAACAGGCGGTCAGCGTGAACGTGGCGAGCAACACTACCAGAGCAGACCGGTGCATGATCAGCGCGCCCCGTTTGCGGAGTCAGGACCGGTACCCGGCGACCAGATCGCGGACGTGACTGCCCGCTCCTGGAGCCACTGTGGATCGGGCGCCTCGACACCGAGCAGCTTCGCATCGTAGGTGCTCCAGCGCGGCGTCGGTATTTCGATCACGCGCGCGTAGTAGAACGCCTCCACGCCGGGTTCGTAGTCGGGATCGGTCCACAGGGTGGACAGTTGCCCGGCGCCAATCGTGTTGGTGTAGGTCGCGGCGGCGACATCAACGGTATTACCCACCGGCGGCAGGACACCGTCGGCGTCGGGCGTACGCTCACCGGACCACGCGACATCGTAGATTTTTTCCTGCGACTGGCCGCTATCGTCCACCCAACCCTTGATGATCTGCACACGATCGAGGTTGCCGCTGTCAGGGTCGCGCATGGCCCACACGGCAAAGCTCGGTGCACCCTCTCCCGCCGGCAGAACGCCACCCATGGGGACGCCCAGTTCATCCGCGACTGTCACCCAGTTGTCTTGTGTCAGCAGGTCAGCCGGGTAATCGCGACCACCGAAAAAACGCAGCTGAATGCGCGGGCCGGACGTGGCGTACGTCTCCTTGCGCACCATGGCGTCAAACAGCGCGCCGCGGGTGTTTTCCTCGGCCCAGACAGCCGCCAGCCCGCCGCTGCCCCAGATCGTCCCGCCTGGCATTTCGCGCGGCAGGAAGGAATTGAGCCGCAGCCGCGTGGCGGCGGTGCCGTCCAGGATGGGCAGCTTGCCGTGGTAATTGTCCTCCTCCACGGGCGCTGTGGCGTTGTGCCCGTCGGAGGCGCCGATTACACCGAAGCGGTAGGGGTTGAAGCCCTCGGCGTGCGACATCTCGATTCCCGTGCGCAGGGCATCGCGAATATAACCGCCTTTGTGGCGCGACTGCTGATCGTCGTGCGACAGCATCTGGTCGACAATCTCGAAGCCGGCAAATGGGTCGTCCGGTGACAATTGCGGATGGGATTCCGACGCGCCCTTGACCTGATAGATCTCGCTGATCGGCTCGTTGCGCATCCGGGTGGCGGCGTAATCGGTATTCATCGCCTGGCCGTCATACATCACGGCATCGTACATGGTGCCGTCGCTGGCGTTGCCGTTGTGGGGGATTGCAAAAACCTGCATACCTTCCGATCGCTGCCGATC
>CAYGOX010000268.1:0-5411 GCA_964351485.1 uncultured Halioglobus sp. | reverse complement strand
GCTGGAGCCGGCGCCTGCCGCTGCTCCTGGAATTCACCCAGATGTCCAGCTACGCCGACATCCTCAAGTGGTGTGAAGACAACCCCGAAACAGTGGGCGAGGGTTACTCGCTGTCCAAGGAGGCCATTATCGCCTGGACCATGGCGGCATCCTCGAAGTCGATCAAGCAGGGTGTGCGCCTCAACTGCACGCTGCCCGCGCCGACCCAGACACCGATGATGAACCATTTCGAATCGGCCACCCGGCCCGAAGTGCTCGACACCTTCATCCAGCCTATCGGCCGGCGCGCGACGCCGGACGAGCAGGCCGCGCCGCTGCTGTTTCTCAACAGCGACGCCGCGCGCTACGTCAACGGCGTGGTATTGCCTGTCGATGGCGGTTTCATGGGGGGCGTAGCCACCGGGCAGGTCGACCTGTCTGCGCTGATGCCCCCGGCTGCCGAGTCCTGAGAACCCGGCAGCAACAGCAATAACCGCTCTGTACCCGCAAGAGGAATTATCCCAATGACGGCAGCTACCTCGGTCAGCGAAGCGACCCCGACCCCGGATCACGTGCCGGAGTCACTGGTTTACGATTTCGACATGTTCATGGATCCTGGCTACCGCAACGATCCACATGCGCGCATCCTGCAGATGATCGACGAGGCGCCGCCGATTTTCTGGACGCCGCGCAATGGCGGCCACTGGATGCTGATCGGGCACAGTGCCAATTTCGAGGCGGCTCGCGACACCGAGGCGTTTTCCAGCGAGATGATCCCTTTCGAGCAGCTCCAGGAAGTGCTCGCCTCTCTGCCCGAGGGCGAGGAACGCATCCCGGTGGCCTACCCGATCAATCTCGATCCGCCGCGCCACGGCACCTACCGCCTGCCGCTGCAGCGCGTGTTCTCACCGCAACACATCAATACGCTCAAGGGCAACATCCGCGAGATGGCCGCCGAGATCATCGACGAGGTGGTCGCCAGCGGCGGGTGTGAATTCATGTCCGCCGTGGCCGAGCCGCTGCCCGTGAAAGTCTTCCTGAAGATGCTGGGCATGCCGCTGGACCGGATGCCCGAGTACCGCGCCCTGGTCAAAGCGCATCTGTCCGAAATCCAGCCCGATCCTGCCAACGCGCTCAAGCGCCTGCAGGCGGTCGCCGCGACCATGCGCCCGACGCTGATCGAGCGCCGCGACAACCCGCAGGACGACATCATCAGCATGCTGTGGCAGACCGAGATCGACGGCAAGCCCACCACGCAGGAAGACCTGGAGAACTACGGCGTACTGCTGTTCATCGCCGGGCTCGATACAGTCATGCAGGGCATGGGCCACGGTATCCGCCACCTGGCGCAAAACCCCGAATTGCAGAACATGCTGCGCGAAAACCCCGAGCGTATCAGCGAGACCACCGAAGAACTGCTGCGCCGCTACACCTTTACCGTGCCGCCGCGTCTCGTCGCGCGCGATCAGGAGTTCCAGGGCGTACAGATGAAAGCCGGCGAACGCGCCATGCTGTTCCTGCCCGCGGCTGATCTCGACCCGCGCGAGTACGAGAATCCGGAGCAGGTCGACCTGGATCGCACCGGCACGCACATCGCGTTCAACGCCGGGCCACACCGTTGCCTGGGTTCGCACCTGGCGCGCGTGGAACTGAACATCCTGTACGAGGAGTGGCTGGCGCGCGTACCCCAGTTCCGTGTCGACCCCGATCACGCGCCGAAATTCTGCGGCGGTCACGTGGTGGGTGTCGAGGAACTGCACCTGAAGTGGGGCGCCTGAACCGTGGCTGCGCCGCGCATGCTGCCCCGGCTCGACAGCCAGAACCGGGCCTTCTGGACCGGTGGAGCCGAGGGCGAACTGCGCATCATGCAGTGCCAGGATTGCCAGGGCATGATTCACCCGCCGCGCCCGGTGTGCCGGCATTGCCTGTCGGATAACGTCGAACCGGTAGCGGTTTCCGGCTTCGGCGTCGTCGATACCTTTACGGTCAATCACCAGAAGTGGCATCCGGCCATGGAAGTGCCCTTCGTGCTCGCCCGCGTGGCGCTGGAAGACGCGCCGGGCGTCATCATCACCTCGAACGTCATCAACTGTGACGTCGAGGACGTGGATATCGGCGACCGCGTGCGTGTTGTCTTCGAGCAGCAGGACGACGTGTTCATTCCCCTGTTCGAGCGGGTGTCATCATGAGTCTTCCCGAAGCGTATATCAGCGGCGTCGGCCAGTCCGAAGTAGGGATGAAGCTGCCGCGCCCGCCGCTGCTGCTCACGCTGGATGCGGTACGCGAGGCGCTGGCGGATGCGGGTCTGGATATCAGCCAGATCGACGGTGTCTCAACCTACCCGGGCCGAGTCCCGCAGATGCTGGGCTTTTCCCCGGTCGGCGCCGATGAACTCATCGACGCGCTGGGCATACACGCCACCTGGTACGCCGGGGGCGGCGAGATCACCTCGCAGCTCGGTGCCATTGTCGCTGCAGCTACCGCGGTCAAGGCCGGTCTGGCCCGGCACGTGATCTGCTTCCGCACGGTCTACGAGGCCGGTGCGATGGCCAATCCCGAAGAGTATCCCATGCCGCGACGCGACCGCGTCGACGGCAATTCGCAGTGGACGGCACCGTTCAATGCGCTGTCCGCCGCCTGCTGGGTAGCGCAGTACGCGATGCGCCACGTCAAGCAGTACGGGCTGACCCGCGAGCAGCTTGCGCAGATCGCCCTGACCGACCGCGCCAACGCGATGCGCAATCCGCGCGCCATGGTGCGCGATCCGCTGACGATGGACGACTATATGTCGGCCCGACTGATTTCCACTCCGCTGTGCCTGTACGACTGCGACCGCTACACCGATGCCTCCACCGTACTGATCGTGTCTGCCGCCGACGCGGTTGACGAGGTCACCTGCACGCCGATACGCATCGCCGCGATGGCCGGCAGTGTCGATCGACTGAGCTGGGATCAGGCCCCGTGGATGGCCAGCTACGCCACCGGCCCCGCGCTGTGGGAGCAGACCGACTACACCGCGGCCGATGTCGACACGGTGCAGCTGTACGACGGCTTCAGCTTTCTCGCGCTGACCTGGCTCGAGGCGCTGGGGTTCTGTGAGATCGGTGAAGGCGGGCAGTTTATCGAGGGCGGCAAACGCATAGCCCTGGACGGTGAATTGCCGCTCAATACTTTTGGCGGTCAGCTCGCCGGCGGGCGGCTGCACGGTTTTGGATTTGCCCTGGAGTCCGTGGTGCAACTGCGCGGACAGGGCGGGGAGCGCCAGATACCCGGCGATCCGAAGGTGGCGGTAGCCACCTCGGGTGGTGGGCCGCTGGCGACGGCGCTGTTACTGGCGCGCGACTGACACGCCGGACCAGGACAGTCTGCAAGCGACTACACTAAATCAGAACTACATCAGAACTAAATCAGAACTACATCAGATAGCACGACCCAAGAGGATAAGACGATGGAAATGAACGACATGGTGCTCATCAGCGTCGATGACCATATTACCGAGCCGCCGGACATGTTTGAAAAGCACCTGTCCGGTGACGACCTGGCCACGGCACCGCAGTTTGGCACCGACGAGAACGGCAAGAGCTTCTGGACGTACCAGGGTATGTTCATGCCGTCTGTTGGCCTGAACGCGGTTGTCGGTCGCCCGCGCGAGGAATACGGCATGGAGCCGAACTCGCTCGAGGAAATGCGCGAGGGCGTGTACAACGTCGATGCGCGTATCGACGACATGAACGCCAACGGCGTCGCGGCGTCTCTCAACTTCGGTACCTGCGTGGGTTTCGACGGCGGCCGTTTCCACAAGGCGCCGGACAAGGACCTGTCGCTCAAGCACCTGCGCGCCTACAACGACTGGCACATCGACGAGTGGTGCGGCGCCTACCCGGGCCGTTTCATTCCCTGCGCCATCCTGCCGACCTGGGATATGGATGCCACCGTTGAAGAGATCAAGCGTATCGCCGCCAAGGGCTGCACCTCTGTCTCCCTGAACGAGAATCCCACCAAGCAGGAGCTGCCCAGTATTCACAACGAATACTGGACGCCCATGTGGAAAGCCATCGCCGATGCCGACATCACCATGTGTCTGCACATCGGCGCCGGCAACCCGGTACCGCACGCGTCGATGGAAACGCCCATCGAGGCCTGGATCACCACCATGCCGCTGTCCAGCTCCGTGGGCGCGGCCGACTGGCTGCACCTGCAAGCGCTGCAGGAGTACAACCTGAAAATCGCCATGTCCGAGGCGAGCATCGGCTGGGTACCGTATTTCCTCGAGCGGGCGGACTTCGCCCACTCACGCCACAAGTACTGGACCCACAACCACTTCGGCGGGATGCTGCCCAGCGAGCGTTTCAAGAAGCACTTCATGCTGTGCTTCATCGATGACGCCTACGGCCTGCGCAACCTCGACCAGTTGAACGAGGACATGGTGGCCTACGAATGCGACTACCCGCACTCCGACACGCTGTGGCCTGAGTGCCCCGAGCACCTTTGGGAGCAGTGCAACCACCTGAGTGATGAGCAGATCGACAAGATCACGCACAAGAACGCGATGCACTGGTTCAACTTCGATCCGTTCAAGCACATCGATCGCGCCGACCTCACCGTGGGTGCACTGCGCGCCAAGGCGAAGGCCGACGGTGTCGACACCACACCGCAGTCCTACGGCGGCGAGAAGCCGTTGGCAGATGATGAGGCGATCCGCCGAATCACCTCGGGCGACCTCATGAAGATGTTTGCCCACCACGCCCAGGAAGGTGCGCGGTAAGCACCTGCCGGCCTACCCCAGGTAGGCCAGGATGCGCGGCAGTTCCACGGTGGTTCGAATACCGGGCGCCGCCGCGCAGACATAGGGAATCGCGTTGACCGCGCCGTAGGCGGTGTAGCCCGACATCTGTTGGGCCACCGGCGCGCCGGTCAGCGGCATCCCGATGGTGAGGTCCAGCGGCGCGTCGCCCTCGACCTGCACCCGCCAGCCGTTATCACCCAGTTCCCAGTCGCGCTCCAGCGCCTTGCTGCAATACCAGTTGGAGCGAAAGCGCAGCACCGGTTTGCCATCGCGCAGCGCGGCTACCGTCATACGCAATGCGGCCACGGTCCCGGTTTCGATGGCGGCGCCGTCGGCCAGTTCCACCCGCTCCGTTGCCGCGGCGGTTTCGCCCAGGCGCTCGAAGCCGTCCAGTTCAATACCCAGCGCGCCGGCCAGCGTGCTCAGCGAATCCTCAAAACACTGCGCCATGTGCATGAGCAGCGCCGGGTCGATCGCGTCTTCCAGCGGTCGGCCGTAGCCCATCACGTCGAAAATCATGTCGTTGGAGCAGGAAGCGGGGATGTCGGCAAACTCGTCGATCGTCAGGCAGTCGAGCCGCCGCGCGATGGAGGTGAGGGCCAGCGGCAGGGTCTCGGTGATGAAGCCGGGACTGGAGCCGGTGGCG
>CAYGOX010000267.1:4854-5417 GCA_964351485.1 uncultured Halioglobus sp. | reverse complement strand
TTCCGGACATGCGCGGCAAGCTGGTCAGCCGCCCCATCGGCGATGTGCTCGACGAGGCCGAGCGCCTCGTGGCCGCCGGCGTGCGCGAGCTGCTGGTCATTTCCCAGGACACCAGCGCCTATGGCGTGGACACGAAGTTCCGCACCGGCTTCTGGCAGGGCCGGCCGTTAAAATCCAATCTCCAGTCGCTGTGCGAGGCGCTGGCCGAATTCGGCATCTGGGTGCGACTGCACTACGTGTACCCCTATCCCCACGTCGACAATGTCATCGAACTGATGGCCGACGGCAGGATCCTGCCCTATCTGGACGTGCCGCTGCAGCACGGCAGCCCCGACATACTGGCGCTCATGCGTCGGCCCGCCGCTGCGGAGAAATCGCTGGAGCGCATTCACGCCTGGCGCCAGATCTGCCCCGACATCACCCTGCGCAGCACCTTCATCGTCGGCTTCCCGGGTGAAACCGACGCGCACTTCCAGACCCTGCTCGACTTCATCGAGGAAGCGCAACTGGATCGCGTGGGCTGCTTCATGTACTCGCCGGTCAAGGGTGCGCGGGCAAACGCG
>CAYGOX010000267.1:0-4844 GCA_964351485.1 uncultured Halioglobus sp. | reverse complement strand
CGATCCGGTGCCCGAGGCGGTCAAGCAGGAACGCCTGGATGCCTTCATGACCGTACAGCAGCGCATCAGCGCCGCCAGGCTGCAGGCGAAAGTCGGCAGCACAATCGAGGTGCTGATCGACGCGGTGGACGAACAGGGCGCCATCGGCCGCAGCCGCTCAGATGCACCGGAGATCGACGGCAAGGTCTATCTCGACGGCGCCACCGATCTGGTGCCCGGCGACCTGGTGGAAGCGCCGGTCACCGCCGCAGATGAGTACGACCTCTGGGCAGGTTGAACCGCGGTGAACCTGCTCCTGTTCGACGCTGCTGACCGTATCGACGCTGACACTATCACCGTGTCCGATGCGCGCCTGACACACCTGCGCGAAGTACACCGCGCTACGTTGGGGGACCGGCTCCGCGTCGGCGAGATCAACGGCCTGGTTGGCGAAGGTGAAATTACCCGCCTGGATGAACACTGCGCGACCCTGCGTGTCTCCCTGGCCGAATCGCCGCCGGCCAAACTGCCGGTCACCCTCGTGCTGTGCCTGCCGCGCCCGAAGATGCTGCGCCGCATAGTGCGCACCGCGGCGGAGATGGGCGTGGGCGAGGTGCACCTGATACACAGTTACCGCGTCGAGAAAAGCTACTGGCAGACCCCGGCCCTGGACCCAGAAGCAATCCATCGCTACCTCCTCGAAGGGCTGAGCCAGAGCCGCGACACCATCGTGCCCGCCGTCCACCAACACCGCCGCTTCAAACCGTTCGCCCAGGACACGCTGCCGGGGCTTTGCGCCGGGCGCGACGCCCTGCTCTTCCATCCCGGCGAGCATCCTGCGTTCACGGCGCCCGGGGAGCGGGACACCCTGCTGATCATCGGCCCGGAGGGCGGGTTTATCCCCTACGAGGTCGACCTGCTGCAGGCCGTCGGCGCCCGGGTGCACTCGCTCGGATCGCGCATCCTGCGCGTCGAAACTGCGGTGTCCGCCGTACTGGGGCGTTTCGAACAGCCGCCCGCAGGCCAGCGTCCCGGCTGACCCGGTCCGGGGCATGCCGCTGTCACCGACAATCGTTTAGAGTAGGGTCATCCAAAGACGCTGGAGACGCCGTCATGCCACTCAAAAGACGCTCCCTGCTCGGCCTGCTCTCGGGAAGCACCTTTTTCCTGACGGCCGGGTCCGGGCCTATCGCGAGCGCGACACCGGCCGCGCCGCTGCCGGCGCTGCGCTTTGATCAGGGCGTGGCCTCCGGTGATCCGCAACCCGGTGCGGTGATGCTCTGGACGCGCGCGGAGCCGGCTGTGGAGCGCGAGGGTGTGGTGCCACTGCTGCTGCAGGTCAGCCGCGACAGCGGGTTTTCGAGCCTGGAGCTGCAATCGCCGCTGCACACCGATGCCGGCAGCGACTACACCGTGCGCTGCTATGTCGACGGCCTGTTGCCCGATACGTTCTACTACTACCGCTTCGTCGGCGGCAATGGATCGGTGTCGCGCACCGGCCGCACGCGCACCGCTCCGGCTCCCGGCCAGGACAGGTCGGTGAACGTGGCGTTCGCAAGCTGCCAACAATACGAGCAGGGGCACTATGGCGCGTGGGCGCGAATGCTGGCGGATGATCTCGAGGCGCCGGAACACGAGCAGATCGACGTGGTCCTGCACCTGGGCGATTTCATTTACGAGCGCTGCTGGAATACGCTGCGCGACGGCAGCCCGAGCGCGCGCAAGGTGCCCCCGTTTCCCGACGGGGCGCAGAACGACCACAACCGGCACGCCGTGTCCCTGGCCGACTACCGCCTGCTGTACCGGACCTACCTGGCCGACCCCCACCTGCAGGCCGCCCGCGCCAGGTGGCCCTTTGTCTGCACCTGGGACGACCACGAGTTTTCCAATGACAATCACCAGAGCTACAGCACCTACACCGAACAGCGCGTGCTGGAACCCCAGCGCAAGCAGTGGGCGAACCAGGCCTGGTTCGAATTCATCCCCGCCGTGCTGGACGAACTCGAGCAGCAGCCGGCGCACGATTTCAGGCCCGCCGCGCTTACCGGTGACGACGACGCGCGCAACCGAGCGGCGGTGGACAGCCTCTGCATCTATCGCCAGTTGCGCTGGGGCAAACACCTGGACCTGCTGATCACCGATGTCCGCAGCTATCGCACACCGGACTGCCTGCCGCCGGGTTTCGAGAAGACCATCGACCAGCCGATGCTGCCAGTCGAAATGGTTGAAATCGCCGACGCCGGCAAAGCCTACAACGACGGCAAGCCACCGGCGCTGCTGCCCTTCGGCCAGGGCACGACGCCCAACCCCGCACTGGCACGCGAACCCGGCACAATCCTGGGCAAGCAGCAGCGCGACTGGTTCCTCGCCCGCCTGAGCGGCTCCACGGCGACCTGGAAGCTGTGGGGCAACGCGCTGCCGATCGTCTCCATGCGGCTGGACATGTCGTCGCTGCCGTTCACCGACTACCACGACAGCATTTTCAATATCGACAGCTGGGCCGGCTTCCCCTACGAGGTGGACTACCTGTTGTCGCAAGTCGAGGCGAGCAATATCACCGGCCTGGTCTCGCTTTCCGGCGACCACCACATGCACGCGGCCGGCACCATCGAGCGCCAGGGAAAGGGCGCAACAGGCAAACCCGTCGGCGCGGATTTCAGCGTCGCCGGTATCAGCTCCACGCCGCTGTTCGAGGATGTACTGCACATCGCTCGCCACGAGAGCGAGGATTTCGCACCGCTGGTGCTCCGCGACACCGCTACCGGTGTCGAACCGGTGTGGAATATGACGCTGCTCCACGGCGTGTTGTCGGCCTACACCTATCACCAGACAGGCGTGCGCGCACTGGCCGACTGGCTGGGCCCGAACAGTGCCAACCCCGGCCTGGCCTACATCGACAGCACGGCAAACGGCTATGGCCTCGCGCGATTCGAGGCCGAGGCGGTCAAGGTGCGCCTGGTGACGCTGGAGGATTGCCGCCCGTCCTTTACCGAGCCGCCACGCCGCCGCCACGTGGCGCACTTTACCCTGCCGATCTGGCGGCCGGGCGAAGCGGCGGCCCTGAGCGGACCCGAGTTCGAGGGCGGGGCGCCCTTTCCCTTCGAGCCCCCCAAGGTGTAAGGTGGAGATTCACTGAACTGACATATTGAACGAATAGTCTTTCCTCGCGTCAAAGAGCCCATGAAACGAGGGCTTCAATCAGCGAGAGAGCGTCCATAGGGGGCGCGGATACGACACAAGAAGGTAATTCCACGATGAACACGGAAAAATTCAACCCCAGCGAACTGTGCAGCCGCAAACTCTGGCAGTTTGTCAGCGAGGCTGATGATGACACCAACAGCAAGGCGCTGACCGAAGCCGTGCAGGAACTGGCCACCCGGCGCCAGTACATGCAGCAACTGCTGGCCAGCGAGCGCCTTGCGGCGCTGGTGCCTGCACACCACCAGCGGGCCAACTAGGCACAACGCAGCGCCTATGGCCAACACGCCCTCGCGGCGCTCCTCGTCCGGGGAAATCTCCGCGTTTCTCGCCAAGAGCAAAGCCATCACCGAGGTCGTCAGCAAGCAGCCGCGCCTGCTGTTCGCCATCGACGCCACCGCCAGGCGCCAGCCCACCTTGGACAGCGCATGCCAACACCAGCAGGCCATTGTCCTGGCGGCCGCGAAACCGACCACCCTGTCGGTGCAACTGTGCTATTACCGCGGTTTTCACCAGTTCAAGGCCAGCCGCTGGCTGACCGACAGCCAGGCGCTGGCCGGCCTCATGGGGCGGGTGCGCTGCGAGGGTGGCCACACGCAGATAGCGCGCCTGCTCCGCCACGCCCTCGAAGAACACACCCAGGCGCCGATCCGCGCCGTTGTCTTTATCGGCGACGCCATCGAGGAATCGGCCGACAGCCTGTGTGATCTGGCCGGTCAGTGCGGCATTCGCAAGCTGCCGCTCTTTATTTTCCAGGAGGGCCGCCAGGCCAGCGTCGAGCGCACCTTTCGCAGCATGGCGCGGCTCAGCGGCGGTGCCTACGCACGCTTCAACGCCGGCAGCGCCGGTGCGCTGGCGGAACTGCTGGGCGCGGTCGCAGCGTATGCGGCCGGCGGGCATACCGCGCTGGAGAAGCGCAGCGGCGAGAATGTTAAACTGCTGCTTCAACAACTGAACAGCTAGGCCCCACGCTCCGATGCCAAGACTCCTACTGCTGCTGGCCATCGCCGTCGTTCTGTACATCCTGTTTCGACGCGCCCAGTCACTGCCACCGCATAAACGCCGCGGCGAGTACATCAAGCTGGCGCTGGGGGTGACCGTGGTCATTGTGCTCATCGCCACGCTGACCGGCCGCATGCACTGGGTCGGCGCTGCCTTCACCGGCCTGCTGGTCGCGCTGCGCCAGTTCGGGCCCCTGCTGGTGCGCCTCTTCCCGTTGCTGGCCAGCCGTATCGGGCCCGCCACAGCCGGCAGCGGCGGCCAGACCTCGACGGTCGAGACCGCCCTGCTGCGCATGCAACTCGATCACGACACCGGCAACCTCGAAGGCGAGGTCCTGCAGGGGCGCTTCAAGGACTGGCGCCTGGCCGACATGGATCGGGAACAACTGTTGCAGCTGCGCAGCGAGTGCGAGGCGGACAGCGATTCGCTATCGCTACTGGACAATTACCTCGAGCAGCGTTTTCCCGGTGAAGCGCCCTTTGGCAAGGCGTCCAGTGCCACCAGCCAGGGCGGGCCGATGAACCGGGCCGAGGCCCTGTCGATCCTGGGCCTGACGGAGAACGCCACCGAGGAAGACATTGTTGCGGCCCACCGCAAACTCATGCAGAAACTGCATCGCGACCGCGGCGGCAGCGACTACCTGGCGGCCAAGATCAACCAGGCCA
>CAYGOX010000266.1:0-5417 GCA_964351485.1 uncultured Halioglobus sp. | reverse complement strand
CCCAGTACTGCCGGGCAAGGTCCAGGAATTTTTCGTTGTAGAAGCAATCCTGTATCTGAGGGTACAGCGCAGCGGAGTAGTTCGCTAGGAAGCCGCGGAAGGTGGGCGTGAGAAACATGTCCAATGAGAGGCCACCTCCGTCCGGCGTGCCGCCGGAAAGCGTCGCCAGCAGTTCCTCGGCCGACGCAAAATGCTGCGCAATGATCAATTGCCACGGGCCGTTGTCGCGCATGACACCCAGCAGGCGCTGCAACTGGTCCTGACTGTAAACGGCGTCGATTTCCCGCGGGGGAGCGGCGGGGCGCAGAATTCTGGAAAGCGCTTCGCGGCGTTGCTGGTCCATCATTGGTCTTTATCCTTTTGCTCTATGCGGGGGCTGTTACCGATAATACTGGCATTAGCTTATCAATAAGTAAAGTCGGCGCGTTCACCGCGTATTCCGATAAGCAGGCTTGCCCCGGCCGATTCCCGTTTCGATGGATAGCGGCGGAACGCCTGGTTTACAATAAAAGTCGATTCATTCACCCCCGGGTTTGAATGACCGGGCGATCGGCTTGACGTTGGCGCTGCGGGGTCAGGTCCGGACAGAATAGTGACCGGGCCTGCCTTATGCTTGATGTGCTCAAACGACTGATTATTCCCCTGGCTGCGGCCTTAGGTGCTGCGATTGCGCTCTGGCACGCCAGTTACTGGCTGGCAGGTCTGTGCCTGGCGGTTGTCGCGCTGGGCATCTACGATTGGTCGCAGCGGACCTGGACGATCACACGCAATTTTCCGGTAGCGGGGCGGCTGCGCTGGCTGTTCTACCAGTTGCGCCCGTACCTGCGCGCGTACATTGTCGAAGACGACCTGCATGGCACGCCGTATTCTTTCGACGCGCGCAACCTGATTCACGCGCGGGCGCGCGGCGAAATCGATACACACCCCTTTGGCACCGAGCGCGATGTCGACCAGCCGGACTACCACTGGATAGGTCACTCGATTGCCCCGGAACCCGACCCCGACACCAGTCCCAGGGTGCTGGTGGGCAATGACCAGTGCTCGCGTCCTTACTCTGCGTCTGTATTGAACATCTCTGCGATGAGCTTCGGCTCGCTGTCGGCCAACGCGATCCGCGCGCTCAACCTGGGGGCGAAGCTCGGCGGGTTTTACCACGATACCGGTGAGGGCGGTGTGTCACAGTATCACCTGGAGCACGGCGGGGACCTCGTCTGGGAACTCGGTTCGGGTTACTACGGCGCCCGCGACAGCAAGGGTCAGTTCGATCCGGGCATGTTCAGCGATACTGCCGCGCGCGACGAGATCAAGATGGTCGAGATCAAGCTCAGCCAGGGCGCCAAGCCCGGTCACGGCGGTATGTTACCGGCGGCGAAGGTGACCGACGAGATCGCGCGCATCCGCGCCGTGCCGGCGCACCGCGACTGCCTGTCGCCGCGGGGGCATCCCGCGTTTTCGACCCCGCTGGAACTCATGGCGTTCGTCGCGAAGCTGCGCGAGTTGTCCGGTGGCAAGCCTGTCGGCTTCAAGCTGTGCATCGGGCAGCCCCACGAACCCTTTGCGCTGGTCAAGGCCATGCTGGAAACACAGATCTATCCCGACTTCATCGTGGTGGACGGCGGCGAGGGCGGCACCGGGGCCGCCCCGCTGGAACTGACGGACTGGGTCGGGATGCCGTTATCGGAAGGGCTGGTGCTCATGCGTAACGCCCTGGTCGGTGCCGACGTGAAGGACAAGGTGCGCCTGGCTGCCAGTGGCAAGGTGTACTCGGGCATGGGTCTGGCGCGCAACATGGCGATGGGGGCAGACTGGTGCAACGCCGCGCGCGCGTTCATGATGTCGGTCGGCTGTATCCAGGCGCAGCGCTGCCATCTGGGGAGTTGTCCCACGGGTGTCGCGACGCAGGATGCCGGTCGCCAGCGCGGCCTGATCCCCGAGGTGCAGGGCAAGCGCGCTGCGCTGTTTCACGAAAAGACCGTGCACGCCCTGTCCGACATCGCCGCAGCCGCGGGCTTCAAGCATCCCTCGGATATCCAGCCCCACCACCTGATGCACCGCACCGGGCCGGAGCGGGCCCTGTCGATGGACCGCATTCACCCGATGCTCCCACGGGGCGTGTTGTTGGAGGCGCCGCAGGACACGCTCTACGGGCACTGGTGGCAGGCGGCGCAGGCCGACAGTTTCCGGCCGGGGATTGCCCTGGTGGAGGCGCGCGCCCGGGCCCACTGAGGCCCGCCGATTCAGGCCAGCGCCGCCAAATCGTCAATCACCGCGCGCATATCCTGCTGTTCCCACAGGTTCAGGAACGCGATCATGATCAGCAACTGGGAGCGGGCGCGCTCGCTGTCCTGTATGCGCCGGTCCAGGCGATCGGTCGCCAGTTCGAGCTGGTCGGCGTGGGCGAGGATCAGTGCCGGCGCATCGAGCATCCAGGCAAGCCCCATTGTGGCGACGTAGAGCGTTAGGTGCCGTCGCAGGGTTTCCAGGTCGATGTGCGGCCCGCCGCTGGCCGCAAATTCCTCTACGAACAATGTCAGCAACTCATCGAGGTGATTGGACCAGAGCGCCGGTTCGGCCGCGCTCAGGCAGCCCCAGATCGCCATGGCGACGTTCATCTGGCTGACATTGCCCCAGTCCATCAGGCCGCACTCAAGCTCATTGCGCCCGTTGCGCCAGAACCAGGCGTTGTCGACGTGGGCATTCCAGTGACACAGCGCGATCATTTCAGGCTGACTTTGCAGGACGCGCCTGGCCACGGGCACCAGGGCCTGGAAACGCGGTGCCTCTTCCGCCAGGCGCTGCAGGAAGCCGGCCGCGCACAGGTTGGCCGGCAGCACCGCCGGATAGCGTTCGGCGAAGTCTGCGTACAGCGCTACGCGCTCGCTGATCTGCTCGGGCGAGTAGGGCGCGCGCTGACTCACCGCCAGGCTGGCGGGATCGAAACTGAAGTCGCTCTCGACACGCTCGGGAAAGTGCCTCGCGCGGTGTGTGCCCGCCAGTCGCGCCAGCGCGCGGATCAGCGCGCGGTAGTGGGCCGGCGGATCGGGCATGCGGTGGTCCAGGCATTTTGCGTAGTGCGGCTCGAGGCCGTGATCGCCAAAGGGGACGCGCTGCGTGACAAGAATGCCGGTGCCGGATTCGCGATGGTAATCCGCGAAATAGCAGGCCGGCACGGTGATGGGAAAGTCCGGCTGGAGAGAGAGCAGGGCGAAGAGGACCTCGCGCTCCATCTGGACCCGGGCCGCATCGCGCCGGGCGTCGGAAAAATCGCGTGAGAACTTCACGAACAGCTCGGTATGCAGGGTCGGTGACGGGTTGCTGTAGGCGATATCCAGCAACAGCTTGCGGCCGGTGCTGCCGCCTTCTATGGACTGGCAGCGCACGATCTCGGCCACGCTGTTGTCCGCGGCAATGGTTTCGGCAGCGCGGAAGGCCCGGGTGAGGAACGCCGGGCCGGCATCGGTCAGCGCCTGCGGGTGCGCCGGGAAGGCCAGGCGCAGTGAATCGCCATCCATCCAGTCTACTGTCTGCAACAGGGTTCTCCCTCTCAGTGGCCGGGCGCCAGAACACAAGCTGATAATTTTGCTGGATTTTTCTCCCGCCCGTCATAGAATCCGCACGTTTTTTTTTAAACCCCCTCGAGGATTTATGTACCCCTAGCCCAGGCGTTTTTTCGCATTGTTGAGAAGGCGCGTAAGCAAGACAGTGACGTCCTGTTCACGGCGCGCCTGCCGGTGACAGACTCAACAATGAGGAATGCCGGATGGTACGCAAGTCTCCATCAAAGCCGCCGAGCGCGGTACAGCCCACAACTGCGCCCTGGTCGATTGCACAGAGCCGTGAATTTTACGGCGTCGGCGATTGGGGAGAGGGCTTTTTCGACATCAACCCGGCCGGTGAGCTGGTGGCCCAGGCCAGGTTCGGCAATACCGTCAGCCAGGCTGCGGTGATCGACATCATCGAGGGTATGAAAGCCCGCGGCATGGATATGCCCAGTGTGTTGCGTATCGAAAACGTGCTGGACAATCGCATCCAGGCCCTCAACGAGGCTTTCCGTCGTGCAATCAAGGAATACAACTACCGCAACGAGTACCGCGGCGTTTTCCCGGTAAAGGTGAATCAACAGTGCCACGTGATCGAGGAAATTTCCGATTTCGGCGCGCGCTATCACCACGGCCTGGAGGTGGGCAGCAAGGCCGAGCTGATCATCGCCCTGAGCAAGCTCAGGGACAGTGACAGTCTTATCATCTGCAACGGTTATAAGGATTCCGAGTTCATCGAGTTGGGCCTGTACGCCCGGCAAATGGGCCTGCAATGTTTTTTTGTGCTGGAAACGCCTTCGGAGTTGCCGGTAATTCTGCAAAGCAGCGCCAAGCTGGGTATCGAGCCGTTGCTGGGGGTGCGCATCCGGCCCTCGGTTGTGGTCGATGGGCACTGGAACGAGGGCAGCGGGGATCGCTCCATTTTCGGGCTGTCCACGGCGTCGCTCATCCGTGTCATCGAACAGCTCAAGCAGGCCGACATGTTGCATTGCCTGCAACTGCTGCACTGCCACCTCGGTTCACAGATACCCAATATCCGCAATATTCGCAGCGGGGTTCTCGAGGCCTGCCGTTTCTACAGCGGGTTGATTGAACAGGGCGCGCCGATGGGATACCTGGATCTCGGGGGTGGCCTGGCCGTCGACTACGAGGGCACGCGCAGCAATCATGTTCACAGCATGAACTACCGTCTCGACGAGTACTGCGTGAATATCGTCGAGACGATCTGCGAGTGCTTCGACCCGCTGGAGATTCCGCACCCGGTCATCGTGTCTGAATCCGGGCGCTCGACCGTGGCCTATTCGTCGATGCTGCTGTTCAATGTTCTGGACGTACGCGACCACCGCCCCGTGCCGCTGCCGGAAAAACTGCCGCGCAACACGCACGAACTGGTCCAGAGCCTCTGGGAGGTCAACCAGTCCATCACTGCGGACAACTTCCAGGAGTGCTACAACGACGCGCTGTTTTACCGCGACGAGGTGCGAGAGCTGTTTCGCTGGGGCCAGGTAAGCCTCGCCGACCGTGCACTCGCCGATAACATCACCCTGGCGGTTCTGGAGCAGGTCGCGACCGAACTCAAGAATAACCCGCGTCATTTTCCCGAGCTGGAAGACTTACCGGAGATGTTGGCGGATACCTATTACGGCAATTTCTCACTGTTCCAGTCGCTGCCCGACGCCTGGGCGGTCAACCAGGTTTTTCCGGTGATGCCGATTCACCGGCTGCAGGAAGAACCGGACCGGGATGCGGTCATCGCGGACATCACCTGTGACTGCGACGGCAAGATCGATCATTTTTCCATTGAGCGCAGTATCCGGCGCACCACACGGCTGCACTCGGTCCAAGATGACCAGGAATATTATCTGGGCGTGTTTCTTG
>CAYGOX010000265.1:1224-5439 GCA_964351485.1 uncultured Halioglobus sp. | reverse complement strand
AGGCATAGGCGGCTATGTCGCCGCACCCATTGCGGTCGATTACGGGTTACCGGCTACTCTGAGTTACCCCCTGATCGCGCTGGGCAGCGCGATCCCACCACTGTTCTGGTACTTCAGCAGCCATCTCTTTGATGATCAATTCCAGCTGCGGCCATGGGTAATCGTGCTTGGATTACTGACGCTGGTGATCGCACTGCTGGCCTATTGCGACTACGCGACAGGCAGCCGCTGCACGGGTAGTTCCGCCAGTGTCACTTACTGGTTGTCTGTCGTGGGGAAATTCTTTTGGGTCGGCGCTGCCTTCGTGGTGATTGCCAGAGACTGGCACAACGATCTCGTGGAGCAAAGACGACAGCTGCGACGCCTGCTGCTGAGCGTTGTCGGGGCCTATATTCTGGTGGTGATGGTAATCGAGCTGTTTATCGCTGAGCAGGCTCCGCTGCAACTCGAACTCGTCAACCTTGTCCTTGCACTGTCCTGTCTCACGGCATTGTCCATTGCCCTGCTGCGAACGACACCGGACCATGTATTTGCACGCATCCCGCCTCCGACGACGGAGGCAGACATCGACGACGCCTCATCGCCACTTGCCCGACGACTTGTGGCTGCGATGACGGTGGATCGTATCTATGCCAGGGAGCAATTGACCATCAGCACGCTTGCCCAGCACCTGAACAGCACCCCGCGCGCACTCCGCCAGGTGATCAACGGCGAGCTGGGGCACCGGAACTTCAACACATTTATCAACGAGTACCGGGTTCGGGAGATAGCGCTGCGAATGCAGTCTCCGGAGCATCACAACACGCCCATCCTGACGCTGGCACTGGACGCAGGATTTCGCTCGATGGCGCCCTTCAATCGTGCTTTCAAAGCCGTTTTCGGCATTACTCCCTCTGAGTATCGGGCGTCGCTCTAGACAGTAATTCCTGTGTTTTCAGCTAGTTATTGATCAATCGATTATTCGATCAGCATTTTTCACTTTTCCATCAGCGATTGTCTGAAATCTGAGAGCTGCCTCCGGCGAGCGTCTCCATCATGGCCCCTCATCCACGCCGAACGAGGACGCCCCGATGAAATACCTGATCACCCTGCCCGTCGTGTTGCTGTCGATAGTACTGCTGTGCCTGGGTCGCGCTGGACCGGCCAACGCACAGGTTGCAGTAGACACAACGCTGGGCGGCCTGCCCCTTCGCACGACCGTTGACTCGCCACTGGCCAGGGACCTGATCCTGGGCCAGCTCACAGGACACGACAACCAATTCCTCACCTGCCAGAAAAACCGGCTGCTCCCGACAAGCGATCACTTGCGCGCCATCAGCCGACGGCACTCGCCCGATACTGCCATGGCGCTCCTCGTGCGCTGTCTGCTCGAAACCCCGGCGGTTGCCAGTGCGCAATCGCTGTTTGTCAACGAACTCGGCAAAAGCGATGCCCAATTGCGGGACACCGCCGCGTTTCTCCGCGCGCGTAACCGCCTCTACGCAATACTGCTGGTGCCCGGCTGGGGCTACCAGGCACCCGACAATCCAACCGGTGCAGACCTTGCAATGCCCCGCGCAGTCATTGAAGCCCAGGGCTTCGAAACTCACCTGGCCCCACTGCCCGGCAATGGCTCCGTGGAACAGGGGGCGCGTGTTGTCGGCAAAGTACTGCGCAAGTTGCTGGCTAGCGGCAAGCGGATCATCGTAGTCAGCGCCAGCTCTGGCGGCCCGATTGTCGCGCATGCAATCGCCAGCGAGGGCATCGACGCACACCCCGCGCTGCGCGGCTGGCTGAATATCTGCGGCGTGTTGAATGGCAGCCCGGTGATCGACCGGTTCATGTTCTGGCCTGGAACGATAGTCCTGCGGGCCATCGCGTTCTTCGAAGGGTGGGAATACAACAACCTGCTGAGCCTGAGCCAGCGGGCCAGCCGGCCCCGCTTTCGCGCATTCGCTCCTCCGCCACAACTGACTATCGTCAATTACATCGGCACCGCGTTTTCAGGCCAGGTGAGCCCCTACGCGCGTTTATTTAACCGCCTTTTGCGGAGCCAGGGTCCGAACGACGGGCTCACTTTCATTACTGATGCCCTCGCCCCGGGTTACACCATACTGGGCATCGGCACGGATCACTTCATCATGGAAGACCCCGATATCGTGCGCAAGACGGGCGCGCTACTACCGGTACTGCTGCAGTTGATTGAGCGCGACTAATCGCAACCAACGGCCGGACTATTCGCAGGATCCGCGTCTGCGCTACAGGTGGTTGCGGGTAAACGCGCCAGCGACGTCGGCATCGGCGTCAGCGCAATATCGCCGGCCACAAGATCTGCCCGGCGGCGAATGACTTCCAGACGACGCTGCGCATTGGGGTGCGTTTGCGCGAACTCCAGCCAGCGGCTGCCGCGCTCGGTATCCGCCATGGCGCTGAAAAACTCGTCGGCGCCGGCCAGCGTACCGTAGTGCCGCTCCAGGATGGCCAGCGCCCGCTCGTCTGCCTGGCTCTCCATATCGCGGTTGAAGCTGAGCAGCGTTAACAGGCTCGACCCGGACAGCAGATTGCCCAGCGGACCCTCCCCACTGACACCCAGCAGCGCCGTTAACACGACCTGCAGAACCAACCCGCGACTCGCGCCGGCGATCGGGTGCCGGTAGCGGATATGCGCAATTTCGTGGGCGACTACCATTGCCAGGCCGTTTTCAGATTGCACCTCGCGCACGAGCGCATCGGTCACCACGATATGACCGCCCAGGGTGGCAAACGCGTTGGCCATGTCGCTCGACACCAGGTGAAACCGGTAGGCATCGGCGGGCACCGGGCTGCCGCTGCGAGTCTCGAGCGCGTCCAGCGACACGCTGGTCGCAACCAGGGCCGCGCCGAGATCGGCCAGCGCCTGCTGCGCCGCCGCGTCAACCGATTCGCCCTCCTCCGACACCAGGCCCGCCAGCATCGGTTGCGCACGCCGCTCCCAGCTGAACGGGATATAGGGCGCGGCGACATCGACGACCACCACTATCACCAGGACCAGCGCAGAAAACCCCACCAGCACACCGACCAGCAGCTGGAAGAACTCGGCCAGCGGCTTCTCATTGCGCACGTTAATCCCCTCGGGGATTTTCGGATTGCCCTGCGGCAGGCGGCTCACGCGCCCGCTCCTCCTGAGGGCGTGCGCCTCGGGATCAGCGCCGTGCCGTAGGCCAGCACCTCGACCGAGCCGATGGACTGGTTGGCATTGCCAGAGACCCGGCTGGTCTCGAACTTCAGGTTGACGATCATGTCCGCGCCCAGCGCGTCGGCACTGGCCTGCATCCGCAACAGCGACTCGCGCCGCGCGCGGTCGATCAGGGATTCGTAGGCACTGATATGGCCGCCCACGAGGTTGCGCAGGGCTGCAACGACGGTTTTGAAGTAATCGACCGAGACCACCACCGAGCCGGTGACCAGTGCGGTGTCGCATTGGGTCTTGCTCGCCGGGGGAAAGCGCTCACTGAGCAATCCGATATGCCGCAGCTCATCCCCGCGCTGAAGAATGCTCTGGTAATGACGGTGCTCGGCGCGGCGCCCGAAAAAGTATCCGGTCGCCAGCAGCAGGAGGAAGAAACCGAGCTGGATCAGCACATCCACAGGGCGGCCCGCCTAGACGTCCTGGACGATCACGGCCGTCCCGTAGGCGAGAATCTCCGAGGCGCCGGCAGCGATGGACGAGGTGGCGAACCGCACGTTGATCACGGCGTTGGCGCCCAGGGCTTCGGCCTGCTGCGACATCCGCTGGACGGCCTCGTCGCGCGACTCCTGCAACAGTTCGGTATAGCTGGCCAGTTCTCCGCCGAAGATGTTCTTGAAACCGGCCATGATGTCCTTGCCGGCGTGTTTAGCGCGCACGGTACTGCCCTGCACCAGACCCAGGTGATCGGTGACCCGCTTGTTGGGGATAATCTCGATACTGCTGATCAGCATGACATGCTCCTTGATCGACGATCTGCCGGGCACGACCGGCCCATTCCTGCGATAATAGCCCAGTTACCCCCGTACTTTCAGCAGGAACCGCCGCTCGATGCGCCTCATTCTCGCCCCGATGGAAGGTGTGGTTGACCACACCATGCGCCAGCTCCTGACCGGGCTCGGCGGCATCGACCGCTGCGTCACCGAGTTCGTCCGCGTCAGCGAACAGCTGCTGCCACCGCGCGTGTTCTACCGGCTGTGCCCGGAACTGCACACCGACGGCCGCACCGC
>CAYGOX010000265.1:0-1214 GCA_964351485.1 uncultured Halioglobus sp. | reverse complement strand
GGCGTACCGGTCTATGTCCAGATACTGGGCGGCGACCCCGGCGTGGTGGCCGACAACGCCGCGCGGGCCGCCGAACTGGGTGCCCCGGGGATCGACCTCAATTTCGGATGTCCCGCCAAAACGGTGAATCGATCGGACGGTGGCGCCATCCTGCTGCGCGAGCCCGAGCGCGTCCACCGCATCGTGGCGGGGGCTCGAGCCGCACTGCCGCGCTCGGTGCCACTGAGCGTGAAAACTCGACTGGGGTTCGACGACGACGCCCTGTTTCTGGACATCGTCCGCGGCATCGAGGCCGCCGGCGCCACCGAGGTGGTGATTCACGCCCGCACACGGCGCCAGGGTTACCGGCCGCCGGCCCACTGGGAACAGATCGCCCGCGCCCGCGAGACTATCGCCCTGCCGGTCATCGCCAACGGCGAGATCTGGAGCGTCGACGACGCGCGCCGCTGCCGCAGCGCCAGCGGCTGCCAGGACCTGATGATCGGGCGGGGCGCGCTGTGCCGACCCGACCTGCCCCGCCTGATCAGCGCAGATCACAACGCCGATTCGGGCACCGAAGCCCTCCAGCCTCTGGCCTGGCAGGAGGTCGCACCGCTGGTATTACAGTACTTCGACCTCAATCTCGCCGCCTACGATGCGCACCACGTGGGCAACCCCCTCAAGCAGTGGTTGGTGTACCTGCGGGCCTACTATCCACAGGCCGCGCTGCTGTTCGAACAGCTCAAGCGCTTGCGCGCGCCGCAGGAGCTTCGCGAAGTCCTCGCGCGCAGCCTCGTCAGTGCAGCGCCGACACCGACCGCCGCTTGAGCGGCCCGCCCTAACGCGCGAGAAGGTAAACCTGGCCAAAGCGCTCCTGGAGCTGCTCAAGGTCGACCGCATCGAGGTGGCCTCGGCGCGCGTGTCCCAGGGCGAGATGGAAGCGGTCACCAGCATCAACGAATGGGCGCAGGCACACGGTATGGGCGACCGGATCGAGGTGCTCGGTTTCGTCGACCACCGCAAGAGCGTCGACTGGATCGAGGCCACCGGTGGCCAGGTCATCAACCTCCTGACCAAGGGCAGCGAGAAGCACTGCCGCGAACAGCTCGGCAAAACGCTGGATGAACACGTTGCGGAAATCCGCCAGACCGTGGCCTACGCACTCGAGCGGGGCCTGCGCGTCAACGCCTACCTGGAGGACTGGTCCAACGGCTACCGCGACAGCCGCGACTACG
>CAYGOX010000264.1:0-5439 GCA_964351485.1 uncultured Halioglobus sp. | reverse complement strand
CATTCCAGGCGCATGCCGCCCTCGGAGAGATCCATGGTATTGGCCACAAGACACTGGCCGTCCTTCGCCTCTATCTGGACAGGAAAGTGTGCGACCTCGCGTTTCTCGGTGCGCCGATCGACCGCACTGGCCTGCGCACTCCCGGAGGTATCGGAGGGCTTGCCGACAATGCCGGCTGAGAGGCGCCCAAAGGTGTCTTCTGCTGACTGTCTAGTGCTCATAGAACGTTCCGTAAATGCCTTCCAACCGCGCGATAGCCGCGGCGGCAGAGTAGTTATCGTTACAGTTTTTCCGCGCGGTCTCGCCCAGCCGCTGGGCCAGCGCAGAATCCTCGACCAGCCGTTCTATAGCCGCAGCCATTGCCGGGGCATCGGCCGGTGGTACGAACAGTCCCGATTCACCATCCGCGACGATCTCACCGACGCCGGAAACCGGTGACGCCACAATGGGGACACCCATCGCCATCGCCGAATATATCACCATCGGCGTACCTTCAGCGGATGAGGGAAACGCAAAAACATCCAAAGCTGCGAGCACTGCCACAAAATCCTCGCAGTAGCCCGGCATCAAAACGACCTTTTCCAGTCCGGCTTCCTTGATCTGTGCCCGGAGGTCATCTCCGAGCGGCCCGTCTCCGACAATCAGGAAACGCACATGCGGATGCTTGTCCGCCAGCAACGCCGCCGCTTTGATCAGGGAAGACTGCTCTTTTTCCGGCCACAGCCGGGCAATATTCCCCACGACAAATACGTCGTCTTCCAACCCAAGCATCGCCCTGGCCTCGGCCCGGGACGGCGCCTGTGCATAAGGCTCCAGGTCGATCCCGGAATACATTGCCATACACTTTTCTGCGGGAATGCCGCGATCCAGAGTCTCCTGGTGGGTATTCTTGGAAACACTGATGACCAGATCAGCAGCATGCATCAAACGGGCCCGGATCGCTTCGAGAATTTTGCGCTTCAGTTCCGCTGGGTGCCACGCATGATTGGAAATAACCAGGGGTGCACCGGTCAACCAGGACACAAGAATCGCCACCAGGTCGGAACGAGTATCGTGGCTCTGGAGAACGGGATTGGGCGCCGTTCTCACCTTGCGGCAGAGCTGGAACACGGCGCCGGGCAGATTGCGGATATTGCCCCACGGCAGCATCTCGCATTCGATACCCTGCTCGCCCAGGAACTTTACCGAGCGCTCATGCAGACCGCGCCGCTCGCGAAAAACCTGCAGCCTCGGGGTGTAGTTGGTCTTGTCGGCATACTTGAACCAACCGACCAGGGTAGTTTCAATACCGCCGAGGTAGTTCGAGTTGCGAACATGAAAAACGGTAACTGGCTTGGCTGAATCAGCAGACATGGCGGCGGAACTCAGGCAATTTTGCCCAGCACAGAACGCTGCTGCTCGTACAGAGCCAGCGTCTGTTTCGCGGTGTTGTGCCAGGTAAACTTCGCCGCACGCTCAAGGCCATCTGCCCGCATACGCGCCTGTAGCTGCGGATCGCTGGCGATTTTATACATCGCCTCAGCGATTTCGTCGACGGACTGTGGCGTTACCAACAGCGCCGCATCGCCGCCAATCTCTTTCATGGAACTGTTGTTCGAGGTGATCACGGGTGTGCCCGACGCCATGGCCTCGACGATGGGCAAGCCGAAGCCTTCCCACAGTGACGGATAGGCCAGTGCGACCGCACCCGAATACAGTGCGGGCAATTCAGAAAACGGCGATTTACCAAGATCCAGTACATCACGTTCCAGGCCGTTGACACGGATGGCCTCATCGGCCTCTTCCGCGGCCCAGGTTCGCTCGCCCGAGAAAACAAGCTGCATATCGATACCGGATTCGGCCCGGAACTTTGCAAAGGCCTTGATGATGCGCACGATGTTCTTGCGTTCTTCCCAGCGACCGGAAAACAGGAAATACGGCCTTTCGATACCGTAGGTCTTGCTGACAAAATCAAAAGATTCGGCTTTGTCCAGAGGCGAGAAAGCATCGCTTGCCCCAAGGTGAGTCACCGCCATCCGGTCCTCACTGACACCGTAGCGCTCGCGAACCACTTCGCGAATGTGCTCCGAAATACAGACAATAAGATCCGACTTGGCGATTGCGCGATTGGTCAGCGTGGTCAAACGCAGGCGAATCGCCGGGGGAAACAGCTCCGGGTGTTCGATCATGCTCGAGCACACCAGGGTAAACATATAAGGGGTCGGCGAAAACGGGGGCGGTACATAGGTCGCATGCCAGACGTCTGCTCCGGCCCGGCGCATCTCGCGCGGTAGTGATGTCAGCATGCTGACCGGCCTGATCGATGGCTTCAGAGCCCTGGCCCGAAAGTTTTCCTGTTGCGCCAGCCGCTCAGGCCCCTTGGGAAAAAGGGTGAGGATCTCGTACTCGTTATGGGTATCGATGTCCGCCAGGTGTTTGACCAGTTCAGTCTCGTAGCGCTCGGGACCGCCCGAGTCCGCGCCGACGCTACCGAGGAACATTCCGATCTTCATACCCACTTCCTTCTTTCCGATTCCTTGCAGGCTGCTATTGCAACGCTGGATCCCTGACAAACGTGTTCTGATCGACTTCCATGGTGCCCAACTGGTAGGTAAAGCCAAGGCTGGAGTTCTTCAACATGGGCAGGAGATCGTACAGGTACGAATTGAGCGTATCGGCCACGCTGGCGATCGCTGTCTTGGGCACGATAATCACATCGAACGGACGCAACAGTATGTCGTTGGTCGTCGCTTGCCCGGAACGATAACTGGTCTGCTGACCACTCACGTCGGCCAGAAGGTCGCGCACGATATAGCGCGGCTCACCCTCAACGCCCTTACGCAGTATTACGACCCCATCCAGGGCCGCTCGGCGGTTGATACCGCCTGCAGACATAATTGCCTGCAATGAAGTCATCATAGGCTGGTACTGCAGTGCCTGCGGTGCATTGACTTCCCCGCCGACATAAATCTTGGGCTCCAGCCCGCTGCGCAGGGTGAGATGAAGATTGTCCATCTCCGGCAGTGCCACCCGCACACGTCGACCGTTGCTGTACACAGTTGAGGATGCGGCCTGCACGACGTTGAGTGAAATCACCGGGTTATCCATGTGGCGACGATAGGCGCGAACCAGGTCGCGCTGCAGCGTACCGGGATCCTTGCCTTCTGCCACGATGGCGCCGATCAGTGGCAGCGAAATTCGGCCATCGGGTCGAACGGCAACTGTCGAACTGTACTGCGCCACGAACGGGAACTTGATTTCGATCACATCGCGCGGACCCAGCAGGTAAATCTTCTTGTCCGGCGGCGGTGAACTCTCGATCAGGCTGGCGTAGCGCCGCTGTAACTCTTCGGTCGCCTCATCGACTGTCAGCCCCTGCACACGTACCGACGGCAGAAACGGCAGCTTCACGGTGCCGTCGAAACCCACGACTACGGTCGTGCTGTAGTCGAGCTGGCGCAAAAACCTGACATCGATCTCATCGCCATAGCTGAGACGGTAGCGAAAATCAGACTCCAGCTCAGCCTCACCGGCGGGCAGGACATCTGCAACAGTCAGCTGATCGATGGGTTGCGCAGGCAGCTGCTGCTGGACCGCAACGCACCCACCGGTGCTGATGAGCAGGATAAAAACCAGGGCTAGTCGTTGTAGGGTCATGGT
Organism: uncultured Halioglobus sp.; assembly: GCA_964351485.1. Taxonomy (GTDB): domain Bacteria; phylum Pseudomonadota; class Gammaproteobacteria; order Pseudomonadales; family Halieaceae; genus Marimicrobium. The sequence continues at coordinate 1,800 of CAYGOX010000264.1, read as the reverse complement.
CAGGACTTACCAAAGAGTTTGTTATCGTATTGTGGGAAAACGCCGACAAATTCCAGGCCGAGATACTTGCGCACATCTTCATCGTCAGCGATGGTCGAGTCGTTGAGATAGGCCAGGAATGGCATGGCCAGGCCCAGCAGCAACGAGGCGGCGAATGCAATCAAGAGGTACATGAGCTTTCGCGGCCGAACGGTTTTCAACGGGTACGGCGCATAACTGACGATCCTGACCGAACTCATGCTGGCACTGCTCATCGCCTGGCCGACCCTGGCCTTTTCGAGGTTACGGACATTCATCTCGTAGGATTCCTCGAGGAGGCGCGCCTTGCGACGCAGGTCCTTGAGCTTGAGATTGACCGCGGCAATCGCATCCATCTCCGCGCTGTACTCGTCCAGCAGCTCACCCGTGGTATTCATTTCGTCCTGAGTGGCCTTCAGCTCCGTCTCTGTGTTAACCAGACGGGTTTTCAGCTCCTGGCGGAGCATCAGGTCATTGGGGGTATTCTTGAGATTGCGGCGGTGCGAATCAGCCTGTGAGCGCAACCGGGCTTCCTGGACCTTCAGGTGACGCAACTTTTCCTTGGTCTGCTCGTAGTGCATGACCAGCGAACCTTCCTGCTCGGCACTCATGAAGTTGGTCGTCTGCCGCTGCAGCGCCAGGATCTCGTCTTCGGCGACTTTCAACTCCTCACGCAGGCGCTCCGTGGATTCGGCAAAGAATTCGCGGGCGCGATCCTCACCTATCGAACCGTAGAACGCGATGAACTCGTCGAGCAGCGCATTGACAAAATCCCGGGCCAGGACCGGATCACTGGTGCGAAATGAAACACGCAAAATATTGGACTCGGTCATCGGCATCACCTCGATACGATCGATCACCTCGTCAACCAGGCGGATATGCGCGAGCTCCCGCTTTTCCTCCTCGGTCAACGGTGTACCAAAACCGAGAAAATACTTGATGCCATCGTAAATCGAACGCGCAGTATCCAGCGTGAAGTCGATCACCATACGCACATAACGCCGCGCATCGCGAATGTGATTGAGCTTCTCCATGGTGAGATCCAGATCCGCGACAACCGATTCGGCGATCTCCCTGGCCTTGAACAGCTCGGCCCGGGTGGAAATCTCCTCCTCCCGATTCACATTGCGAAACGTTGTGGTCGCTCCAGCAGAGTTCTGGATAGAAAAATTGTTCTGGCTGTCGCGAACGACAAGCACTGAGCCGTGCCCCTCATAGAGGGGCAGGATCAGAAAAATGGTGATGACAGCGGGAATCAGTATCCCCATGAAGGTGAAGATTGCCAGCTTGTACCAACGCTTGTAGATCGCAAGGATCTCGGCCAGCGACAGGGGTTCGAACTCTCCGTCGCTGAGGCCGGAACCGAGGACTGGTTCTCTATTGCCTGCCTGCAATTGGTTTTCTGCCATAGGCGTATCTAATGTCTCTGCAAACCGTGAATTATGTCCCACACGATGGCAGAGAGTCGCTCCTCTCCGTTTTCATCCAGGTGCCCGGTATCCCGCCACAATGTACTTATCGGCGGCATCTCGAGCGTATTTAGTAAAGCGTCAAAATCTCTATGCGCCCACACCACAAAAAACGCATAGTCGTCAAAGTGTGCCCTCGCTAGCATGCGGAACAGCATCTGTGCCTGCAAGGTTTCTGTTGCCGGAATGTGACCAAGGCCAGGGTATTCCAGGGGCTGGGCCGGATAACCACTCTCTGAGACAGCGATGGGAAGCTCGGTCCTTTCCCGCAGCTCCTCCAGCATGGCAACCGGATTCTTGAGGTCCAGCGGGT
>CAYGOX010000263.1:3688-5445 GCA_964351485.1 uncultured Halioglobus sp. | reverse complement strand
CCGGTGAGCTGGAACTGATCGGGCTCCAGGCCCAGATTCTCCACCATGTCGTGTTCGATCTGGCGCAGGAACTCGGCGCGGCGCAGCGTTTTGCTCGTCTCTTTCACGCGCACGTTGATCCGCACCTGCTCCTTGTCCAGGGAGAAGTACGGGTCGACCATCAGTTCCTTGATGTCCTCAGTCAGGCTCTTCTGGACCAGCGCCAGTTCGACGCTGCTGATGTCCTGGCCCAGCAGATCCTTCACCACCGCAAACACGGTGGAGAGCGACAACACCTTGCCCGTCTCGGGCAGGTCCTGCAGGTAGTTGTGAACGCGGTCGATCTGGCGCATGCCGCTGAGTGAAAACCAGTAGCTGGGCTGAAAGTCGTCGCCGTTTTCACTGGCGAACGCATCGTCGGTGGCAAAGGGATCGTCGCTTGCAAAGGGATCGTCACTGGCAAACGGGTCATCAAAGCCGTCGTCTGCAAACGCGTCGTCGCCGCCAAAGGAATCGTCGGTGGCGAACGGGTCGTCCGCCGCTACCGGCGCGCCCCCGCCGTCCAGGTTTTCCAGGCCGGGCAGCGGCTCGTCGTGGTCGGGCGCATTGATCACGATATCGAGCGGGATCGTGCCGCCCAGTTCCGCGTCCAGCAACTCCATGCCCTGGTAGATCTCGGTGGACGCGTGATCGTAGAAGATGAAGCGGTTCTCCACCTCCAGCCGCGAAATACCCCACACGGTGAGCGCGAGCAGGATAAGACTGCCCAGCAGAATCGATGTGCCATGATGGTCGGCAAACTTCGCAAAATGCCGGGTGAGCGGCGGCGCATCACCGTGGTGCTGCATCGGCCGCCCCGTGGGCCACACGAGCATGAGGCAGGGCACCAGCAAAAACGCCAGCACCAGCGCAACGGCGATACCGGCGGTCATCATCAGGCCGAAGTCGATTACCGGCTGGATGCCCGACACCACCAGGGAGACGAACGCAACGGCGGTGGTCACACCGGTGTAGGCGCAGGGTACGGCCATGGTCCGCACGGTTTCCAGCACGCGCTGGTGCAGGTCGCCGTCGGGACTCTGCGCGTGCAGTTCGCGGTAGCGCACCACCAGGTGAATGGACAGCGACAGCGAGATAATCAGCAGCACCGCGACAAAGTTCGACGAGATGACCGTCATGCGCCAGTCCAGCGCCCCGAGCAGACCGAGCATGACCACCACCGCGCAGCCGCAGGTCACCAGCGGAATCACCACCCAGCGCACCCGGCGGAACACGATGGCCAACACGATCAGCATGATGCCCATGATCGCGCTGCCAAATCGCACCAGGTCGTTCTGCACGAACTGCACCATGTCCGCCGCAATCATCGGCACGCCGCCGACAAACAGCTGCGCGTGCTCGCCATAACGCGCCGCGATCGCGCGCACACTGGCGACCAGTCGGCTCTGGCGCTCCAGGCCGACCGCGGTGCGCGCCTTGACGTCGGCCTCGGCGGCGCGCAACTGCTGCGCCTGGTCGGCGCTCAGCGCACCGTCGCGCTTGAGTTTGCGCAGGTCCTCGCGCAGTTGCACCGCGTCGTTGTAGCCCTCGTCGCGTTCGAGGTTGATCTGCACGGCAGTCAGCTTGCCGTCGCGACTGGCCAGCAGTTCGGTGTAGATGGGGCTGTCGGTGAGTTCCTGAAGGACCAGCTCGCGGTCGACGCCCGGCTGCTCGAGTGTTGGCAGCGGGTCGCCCGAGGTGATGTCAGACAGGCTGACCGGCGGGCTTTTCAGCAGCGG
>CAYGOX010000263.1:0-3678 GCA_964351485.1 uncultured Halioglobus sp. | reverse complement strand
TGACCACCGAGGACACGCCGTCCAGCTCGCGCAGCGCGTCGGCCATAGCGCGCAGCGGCAGCAGGGATTCGTCGGACAGCAGCGGCGCCTTCGGACGCCAGGTAATCAGCACGAACTCTTCGGAGCTGTATTCGCGCCCGACGTCGCGGAACAACTCCAGCGAGGGATCGCCCTGCAACATCAGCGAGTCGGCCGAGGCGTCCAGGGTGATCTTCGACATCTGCGTGGCAAACGCCGCCACCAGCGCGGCGACCAGCGCCAGGGTAATAAAGGGACGCTGTAAAAAGAGCCGGTCGTACAGCGAGGTAAAGGTATTAAGCATGGGCGGCGCGCCCCTCCAGTGCCTTGAGCAGTTTCTGGTGAATGCCACCGAAGCTGCCGTTACTCATGATAACAACCTGATCCTGTGCCTGCGCCTCTTCGGCCACCGCCGCGACCAGCGCGTCGATGCTGTGGTGCAGGTGCGCCGGCACCGGGCTCTGGGCCACCACCGAATCCAGCGACCAGTCCAGCCCTTTGGGGGCGAACCAGAACACGCAATCGGCATCGGCAGTTACCGCGGCAAGCTGCTCACGGTGCTGACCCATGCGCATGGTATTGGAGCGCGGCTCGATCAATGCGATGAGACGACCGGCCTCCGTGCGCGCGCGCAGGCCGGCCAGTGTCGTCGCAATTGCCGTGGGGTGGTGCGCGAAATCGTCGTACACCGCGACGCCGCCGGGCGACCCCAGCAGTTCCAGGCGTCGCTTCACTCCTTTAAAGGCCCGCATCGCGGCCGCCGAGACGGCCAGCGGTACGCCCGCGTGCTGCGCTGCGGCCGCGGCCGCCAGCGCGTTTTCCATATTGTGATCGCCGCAGTAATCCCAGGCCACCGTCACTGGCTCACCGTTGGGAGGGCACAGGGCAAACGCCGCGCCGTCGGGCTGTTCGCGCCGCGCCACCCAGTCGGCATCCGGCGCCGCTTCTTCAAGCGCGAAGGAGGTGGTGGGCGTCCAGCAGCCCATGGCGAGCATGTCGTCGATCGCGGCGGTGGCGGCGCGGTGCACCACCAGGCCCTCGCCCGGCACGCAGCGCACCACGTGGTGAAACTGGCGCTGGATGGCGGCGAGGTCGTCAAAAATATCGGCGTGGTCGAACTCGAGGTTGTTTACGCACAATGTGCGCGGGCGGTAGTGCACGAACTTCGAGCGCTTGTCGAAAAACGCGGTGTCGTACTCGTCGGCCTCCACCACGAAAAACTCCGACGCACCCAGGCGCGCCGATACCCCGAAGTTGCCGGGCACGCCGCCGATCAAAAAACCCGGCTGCATCTGCGCGTATTCCAGCAACCAGGCCAGCAGGCTGCTGGTGGTGGTCTTGCCGTGGGTGCCCGACACCGCCAGCACCCATTTGCCCTGCAATACGTTCTCAGCCAGCCACTGCGGCCCCGAGGTGTAGCGCAACCCGGCGTTGAGCATGTACTCCACCGCAGCGTTGCCGCGCGTCATGGCGTTGCCGACGACCACGCAGTCGGGCGCGGGCTGCAGGTGCGCCGCCTCGAAGCCCTGCATCAGTTCGATGCCCGCGGCTTCCAGCTGTGTGCTCATCGGCGGGTAGACGTTGGCGTCCGAGCCGGTCACGCGAAAACCCAGCTCGCGCGCCAGCAGCGCGATGCCGCCCATGAACGTACCGCAGATTCCGAGGATGTGAATGTGAGTGCTCAACCGGCGCTCCCTGCTCTGGTGCGCTCGCATGGTAGCACGCGGATCGAATGCGCCACAGGATCACGTGGCTGTAATGCAAAAGCCCGCTTTTTTCCCGTATGATGAATGGCCCTGACCACACAGCACTCGCCGCAGGCGCGGCGCCAGATCCCGGGAACCAGACCAACATGCCGAAGAAAAACGCTTTCTACGCCCAGTCCGGCGGCGTGACCGCCGTCATCAACGCGACCGCCTGCGGCCTGATCGAGACGGCCCGCGAACGGCGCGGCGAAATCGGCAAGGTGTACGCCGGCCGCAACGGCATTATCGGTGCACTCACCGAGGATCTAATCGATACCAGCAAGGAGAGCAAGGCCAACATCCGCGGCCTGCTCACCACCCCGTCGGGCGCCTTCGGCTCCTGCCGCCACAAGCTCAAGAGCCTGGAGGAGAACCGCGCCGAGTACGAACGCCTGATCGAGGTGTTCAAGGCCCACAACATCGGCTACTTCTTTTACAACGGCGGCGGCGACTCGGCCGACACCTGCCTCAAGGTCTCCCAGCTCAGCGCGGCACTGGGCTACCCGCTGCAGGCCATCCACGTACCCAAGACCATCGACAACGATCTGCCGTTCACCGACAACTGCCCTGGCTTCGGCTCGGTCGCCAAGTACATCGCGGTCTCTACCAAAGAGGCGGCGATGGACGTGAAATCCATGTGCGAGACCTCCACCAAGGTCTTCATCCTCGAAGCCATGGGCCGCCACGCCGGCTGGATCGCCGCGGCCGCAGGCCTGGCGGCGGAGAAGGAAGGCGATGCGCCCCATATCATCCTGTTCCCGGAAATCGCCTTCGACGAGAAGAAGTTCCTGGCCAGGGTCGAGCGCACCGTCAAGCGCCACGGCTACTGCGTGATCGTCGCCTCCGAGGGCGCGCAGTATAAAGATGGCACGTTCCTGTCGGAATCCGGCCTCAAGGACGCTTTCGGCCACAGCCAGCTCGGCGGCCTGGCCCCGCTGCTGGCCAACAAGATCAAGGATGCCCTGGGGTACAAGTATCACTGGGCCGTCGCGGACTACCTGCAGCGTTCAGCGCGCCACATCGCATCGCAAACAGACGTGGACCAGGCCTACGCGCTGGGCAAGGCCGCCGTCGAAATGGCCCTGGACGGCAAAAACGCCGTCATGCCCTGTATCGTGCGCGGCAAGGGCAAGAAATACCGCTGGTCCATCGGCGAGGCGCCGCTGGACAAGGTGGCCAACGTCGAGAAGATGATGCCGCGCAACTACATCACCCGCGACGGCTTCGGCATCACCGACGCGGCGCGGGACTATCTCGCCCCGCTGATTGAGGGCGAAGCCTACCCGCAGTACCGCAAGGGGCTGCCGATCTACGTGACCCTCAAGAACGCACCGGTGCCGCGCAAGCTCAAAAAGCGCTTCAAGCTCTAGTCCACCGGTCCCGCAGGGCAGACCGCTCCCGGCATTCGGGCGCGCTCTGCCAAATGCCGCACAATTTCGCTGCCCGGGGCGAGATTTTGTCGCGCCAAGCCGGTACAATCGCGCCGCGCATCTGAGGGGTAGCCCACCAAACGCTACCCACCCCCTCTCACATGTTGGCACACCCCGTTGTAATTCAAGGACACTCAGAGGTAAATCATGTACAGCGATCGCGATTTCAACCGCTGGCGGCGCCACCCCTGGCACGGCCTGCGCGCACGCCGAGACAACAATCCCGAAGACATCCTGCAGGTCTACATCGAGATGACCCCCAACGATGTGGTCAAGTACGAACTGGACAAGGCGTCGGGATTCCTGATGGTCGATCGCCCCCAGCGCACCACCTCGTCACCGCCGGCACTGTACGGTTTCATCCCCCGCACCTACTGCGCAGAGGAAGTCGCCAAGCGCTGCCCGGACGTCGACGTGGCCGACGGTGACCCGCTGGACATCTGCGTGTATTCCGAGCGCCACATCACCCGCGCCGACATAGTGCT
>CAYGOX010000262.1:3918-5460 GCA_964351485.1 uncultured Halioglobus sp. | reverse complement strand
TCTGGCAGGCGCTGTTGTGGCCACTCTGCGACATATCGAAACCGGTATCCCGTTTTTACCCGGTGATGAGCAAACCGTCTGGCAGGTAGAGGCCAGGCTGGATTTTCGCGCCCGCGGTGAACCGGTTGCCGCGCAGCTGAGCCTGCCCGGCCGCGTGATACCCGGTTTTGAAATGCTTGAAGAGCAGGCGGCATCACCCGGCTACGGCTTCTCGATCACTGACAATGGGCAGGGCAGACGCGCGGAATGGACCAAGCGCAGTGCCGATGGCGATCAGTCGCTCTACTACAGCGCCCAGTTCGTGGTAACTGGTGAGCTGCCATCCGGCCCGGCCGATGCACCCCCGCCGCTGATCCCGGTTGACTGGGACAATGCCCAGGAACTGGCCGCCCAGGATGTCCTGCGTCGAGCTCGCGCAATGTCCAGTGACGCCGAAAGCCTCACGCGAGAACTGATCAAGATTCTCAATAATGCCAGTGCCGATCAAAACGCAGCCTTGCTGCGACCTGAAGATGGCGACCGGGCGCAATTGTTGATGAACATGCTGGGACGTGAGGGTATCGCGTCCCGGCTCGTGATGGGCCTCTACCTGGAAGATGCGCGCCGTCGCCAGTCGCTTACGCCCATGGTCGAAGTGCTTGATGGCACACAGTGGTTGCTGTTCAACCCGCAGTCAGGCGAGGTGGGTTTGCCGCCCAATCTGTTGCTGTGGCATCGAGGTGGCGTCGCCGTGCTTGATGTGTCGGGCGCGAGTGGGTCTTCGGTCAGCTTTTCCATGATACGCCAGACGATTCCCGCGGATCGACTGTTGCAGGCGAGCGACAGCCAGACCGTGTTCTCTTCGCTCGGCGTTCACAGGCTGCCTATCGAGGAGCAGAGCATGTTCAAGCTGCTGCTCCTGCTGCCTTTGGGGGCGGCTGTTGTGGTGTTTATGCGGATCATTATCGGGGTGCGTACTTCGGGAACCTTCATGCCCGTACTGATCTCCGTCGCCTTTTTGCAAACCTCCCTGTTGCCCGGCCTGGTGAGCTTTGTCTCGGTTGTCGCACTTGGTCTGGCGTTGCGAAGTTACCTCTCCAGGCTCAATCTTTTACTTGTGGCCCGAATAGCAACACTGATTGTTCTCGTGATCTTCCTGATATCCGTGTTGAGCATTGTCGGCTACCAGCTTGGCTACAGTACCGGCATGACTATTACCTTCTTCCCGATGATTATCATCGCCTGGACAATAGAGCGTATGTCTATTCTCTGGGAAGAAGAAGGCGCCAGTGAGGTACTGAAGCAGGGCGGCGGCAGCCTGTTGGTCGCGATACTGTCTTACCTGTTGATGCAGTCCTCTCTGGTGCAGCATCTGACTTTTAATTTCCCGGAACTTAATCTTGTGCTCTTGGCTACGATCCTCGCAATGGGTCAATACACCGGGTACAAACTGACCGAATTGAGACGGTTTCGCGCCATGGATGATGTCTAGTGGGTAAGTGGATTACACCATCTCGGTTGAAAGAGCTGGGCATGCTGGGCATGAATCGGCGCAACGTCGAT
>CAYGOX010000262.1:0-3908 GCA_964351485.1 uncultured Halioglobus sp. | reverse complement strand
CGATTTTATCAATCGTTACAATGCGCGCCGTCTCTATCCACTGGTCGACGACAAGCTGAAAACCAAACTGCTCGCACAGGAATATGAAGTTCCAACGCCGAGCCTCCAGTTTGTCGTGCGCGAGCAGCACTCGATCGGTGGAATCGAACAGCAGCTTGCTGAACTGGATGGTTTTGCCATCAAGCCGGCTATGGGTTCCGGAGGCAAGGGCATCCTTGTGGTGATTGGACGACACGGAGACGACTTCATCAAGAGTTCCGGGGCGACGATCGGTATCGACGATGTACGGCGCCATATGACGAATATTCTCGCCGGGCTTTATTCGTTGGGTGGGGCGGCCGACGTCGCTATTGTAGAAGACCTTATCAGCTTTGATGATTGTTTTTCCGGTTACTCTCACGAAGGTGTGCCGGATATTCGCATTATCGTATTCCTGGGTTATCCCGTAATGGCGATGTTGCGACTGGCTACTTCCGAATCTGACGGCAAGGCGAACCTGCACCAGGGCGCGGTAGGAGTGGGATTGTCGCTGGATACGGGCCGCTGCCTGAACGCAGTGCAACATGGCAGGAAGGTGACACACCATCCCGACACCGGTCTTGCCTTGCATGATATTCAGATTCCGAACTGGCGCGATTTGCTCGTGCTTGCATCCAGCTGCTACGAAATGACTGGCCTGGGTTACATCGGGACGGACATCGTGCTCGATCGGTTCCAGGGGCCGCAGTTGCTGGAATTGAACGCTCGACCGGGGCTGGCGATCCAGGTTGCCAATAATACCGGCCTCGTTCCCAGGTTGCGTCAAATTGAGAGTCGCAACCAACGCAAGCGGCAAAGCCCTGCCGAACGTGTCGATTATTCGATGCGTCAGTTTGCCTCGGACCCCGGCGCGGAGGCTGCCGCTGTTGGTTGACACCTTCCGGTCGGAAGTTGACACCCTGGAGGTGGTACTTTCCCTTGATGGTCTGGTGCGTCATGTCAGTGAGCCGATGGTCGCTCTGCTGCAACTCACATCGAATCAGGTGTGCGGCCGGCACTGGCAGGACGTACTGGTCAGTGATGAATCTTCACGTTTTCTATTGACTGAGCTGATTGTCGGCGCGCGTGGATGTGCTCTTCCGCCCCTGCTGCTGGACAAGGCCAGTGGCGAGCGCTGCGTTGTCACAGGATATCTGCAGGCAGCGTCGCAGGAGGATGATCCAGTTTTGCGCTGGTATCCGGAAGTCGTGTGTGACGGCTGGCGGGCGACCGGTCTTGGCGACGCCCCGGATGCGAGTGTTGTCGCTGTCCTGGCCGTAGATCAGCCAGCGGGACATGATGAAGCCTTCATCTCAGAGGTATTGCCGACGATACGGCAGCAGCTGCGTACTATTGTGCGCGAAGGTGATTCGGTGGGGCGGATTGCAGGTAATGCGATGCCCCTGGTGTTGCGTGATATCGATACTGACGGCGCCGTCGACATGTTTCGTGCACTGCTATCCCACCTCTATTCGATTATCGAGCCCGCTGGTTCGTCCAGGGCGCGCGCAGGTCTGGCGCGCCTCGGCGACTACGACGATGCAATTTCTGCGCTTGTGGCGGCCAACCGGTCGCTGATGCTTGCCCAGTTTGACCCGGCAATGGAGGCAGTTCGCGTCGCGACCCGCGATGACGACAGGAGGCTTCTGGCTTATACGCGTTACTCAGCCGGGTTCTTCAGCGGCAATCCAGCTTTGAGCGACAGCACGCTAACGCAGGTAGTGGAGCCTGCGTCTTCTCAAAAAGCGATCGCACCTCCCATTGCCCCGATCGAGACCGGGATCGAGGGTTATGTCGCGGACAATATGGAGGGTGCGGTTGACCAGGCGATGTTCCTTGCACCCCTGGATGTGCCCGTTGCTATAGTCGGCCCTGCCGGTACGGGAAAAATGTACGTGGCCAGGGTTATACACGATGAGCGTGCCGGCGCTCAGGGCGCGTTAGTGGTTATCGACTGCAGGGAGTTCCGTTCGCGGGCGGCGGCGTTGCGCAGGATCGCCAGCGAGTTGCGCACCGGGCAGGGAAAGACGCTGGTCTTCAAGTCACCTCAGTTGATGGATCTGAAGGTCCAGCACAAGCTGGCGCAGCAGATTGCTACACGAAAGCTGGCTGACGCATCTCCGCCGAGCTACCTGCCCGACGTCAAGTTTGTAGCGCTGTTTCCTGAAGCACTCGATGCTCTTGTCCGCCGTGGAGAACTGGACCGGGATCTGGCCAGTGTATTCGCGGCTTATCCGATACGCGTGCCTCCAATACGCGATCGCAAGCAGGCGGTATTGCGGTGGGCGCATAAAATTCTCGGTCAGGAAGCGGAACAGCGCGACCGCGTAATAAAGGGTTTTACACCCGATGCCGAGCGCGCGCTACTGGCTTACGATTGGCCCGGTAACATCAGTGAAATGCGGCTGTTCATTCACAATGCACTTCAGAAAACGGACAAGGAGTGGGTGACGCCGGTAGATTTGGGTTTGTACGAGGGTATCGACCCGGGTCGAGTCCCCGCCGATCTACAAACGGACAGCTTCCTGTCATTGTCGGAAGAGTCCGGCGCGGACCTGGAACCCTATCAGCCCAGTACGTTTGAACGCGTGGACCAGGTGTTGGGTGAGGCGGTTCACGATATGTTAAAGAATGATCTGATCAAGCCGCTCGGGTCGTGGCTGGAAGATGACCTGGTGCTCGCGGTGTTGGAACGCTACCGCGATGATGTACCCAAAGCCGCCGCCTTTCTCGAAACCAGCGCACGTAATATCCGCCGATGGTTACCAGGTATTGAAGAGCGATCGCAGGAGCGTACTACCAGTCACCTTTGGCAGAAACCGAGCGCCGCGCTGCGAGACTGGGTGCGAGAAACTGCGCCTCCTGACAGTTCCCCCATTGCGATGATGCAGGCTAGACTTATGATGCATGTCCAGACGCAGGCGACGGCGCTCGCATCGGCACGGCGGGCACGCATAATGGGCGTATCTACGCCCACGTATCTGAAGCGGCTCAAACAGTGGCAGTCCGAACAGGTCGACAGGCAGGACAGTTCGCGAGAGTAAACAATGCCCGAGAATGATGACAATACAGCAGGAGTGCAGCGTAAAGCGCGTGACCCGCTGCGTCGCGGAAAAACGCCCGATGAGTACGCCGCGCAGTTCGCCGAGATCGCCGACGATCAACTGCCATTGAATCTTGGGTTTTCGGCGCGTCTGAATATGCTGTGGGATCTCGCCGGCGCAGCACCGCCGCAGACAGAAGGTCGTGTGCTCGGTGTGATGAGCATCAATCCAAAATGGCGTGAGTCAGCGGTGCGCCGTTGGCTGCAGAAGGACGAAGTTCCGCCTCCTCTTGATCTTCACAACATGGTGAAATTCCTGGTGGCACAGCTCGACAGCAGTCAGGACGAGCGGCGCTGGGAGGCCTTTTTGCTCTACGGCTCACCGATTGTCTCTTCTCCGGTAAATGCTGCAATGTATCGTGAGGATCAGACCCGCCGGCGCATTGCCTCCACCATCTTTGCCCAGATCACTGATGAGTATGGCATTGCACCCTCTGCCTACGATGCAGATACAGTTTTCCAGCGCTGCCTGACGCTTATGCACAAGTTCAATATCTACGAATTGCACGACTTTCAGGCCGGTCACCTGGAGCCGTTCAAGAACTACATGTTCCCCGAGGACTAGGCAAGTGGCGAACATTGGTGTGCATTTCCAGGGCCCGGCACTTCACGGCGTTACTGCCGCACTGACCGGCGCAGGTCACGAAGTGCACGTGGCGGCAGATATCACCCGCGTTCACACAATGCTGCAAAAACGTATTGTTGACGCCTGGGTTGTTGACGCAGCGGCCGAAGACATACTGAATGTTCTGGTGCTCGAAGGAAGCTATGTTCTCCCCGCCGACAA
>CAYGOX010000261.1:0-5529 GCA_964351485.1 uncultured Halioglobus sp. | reverse complement strand
TCTCCAGCAGCAGGTCCTTGCGCTCCATGCCCGGGCCGCGCGGACGCGCGCCGACGAGCAGGGCGTAGTCGGCGTCCTTGAAGCCGGTGTTCGGATCGTCTGTGCAGACGATGCCGGCCAGCAGCGGGAAGGCGCAGTCTTCAAGCTCCATGCGCACGCCCTCGAGGGCTTCCATGGCCGGCGTGATGTCGAGCAGCTGGAGAATGACAGGCTGGTCGTCGCCGAGCATGGCACCCGAGGCGATGCGGAAGAGCAGCGCGTAGCCGATCTGGCCCGCCGCACCGGTGACTGTAACGCGAACAGGTGATTTCATTGGAGCAGTTTCCTCGTAGAAAAGGTCATAAGGGGTAAATTTCGGGCGAACATTGTCCGGGGATTCGCCGGAAAACACAAGGCGATCCCCGGGACCGCCCCGGAAACTGGACGGGGCTTGCAGCAAACCAGTAAAATGCGCGTCAAATCAAGCACTAACGGCGAGAATTGTGAGCGAATTGTCCCGCAAGGAAAGAACCGACTTCAACAAGTTGCAGAAGCGGCTGCGGCGCAATGTCGGCAACGCAATCGCCGACTATCGGATGATCGAGGCGGGTGACAAGGTGATGGTCTGCCTGTCCGGGGGCAAAGACTCCTACACCATGCTCGATATCCTGCTCAGTCTGCAGCACAGTGCGCCGGTGGAGTTTGAACTGGTGGCGGTGAATCTCGACCAGAAGCAGCCCGGGTTTCCCGAGGAGGTATTGCCCAACTACCTGTCTGGCCTGGGCGTGCCGTTCTACGTGCTTGAGAAGGACACCTACAGTATCGTGCGCGAGGTTGTGCCCGAGGGCAAAACCACCTGCGGGCTCTGTTCGCGGCTGCGGCGCGGCAGCCTGTATGGCTTTGCGCAGGAGATAGGGGCAACCAAGATTGCCCTGGGACATCACCGGGACGATATCGTGGAGACCCTGTTCCTGAACATGTTCTTCGGCGGCAGTCTCAAGGCCATGCCGCCAAAGCTGCTCAGTGACGATCGGCAGAACGTGGTGATCCGGCCGCTGGCCTACTGCAAGGAATCCGATATCGCGCGGTTTGCGCGTCTGCGCGAGTACCCCATCATCCCCTGCAATCTCTGCGGCTCCCAGGAGAACCTGCAGCGCGTGCAGGTGAAAAAGATGCTGGCCGAGTGGGAGCGTCAGTACCCGGCGCGTACCGAGACCATCTTCCGCAGTATCCGCAACGTGGCCCCGTCACAGTTGGCCGATACCGAATTGTTTGATTTCGCAAGTCTGGTTCAGGAGCCAGGCGGGGCGGACGCGGCATCGCTGATTCGCGCGGTCAATCTCCAGTGACCGGCGCGCCGCTGCTGGCGGTCGATTCGCTGACCCTGTCGCGCGGCGGGCGTGAGCTCTTCTGTGATCTTTCTTTTACGGTGCAGGCCGGGCAGCTGTGGCAGGTGGAGGGCGCGAACGGCGCCGGCAAGACGAGCCTGCTGCGGGTGCTCGCGGGACTGGCGCGCTACGGTTTTGAAGGCTCGGTGACGCGCGCCGGCGTCCCGCTGTATCTCGGCCACCAGGCGGGTATCAAGGGGCTGCTGAGCCCGGCTGAAAATCTGCGCCTGCATACCTGCGGCATGCTCGACGACAGCGCCGAGGCCATTGCCGATGCGCTGGCGCGGGTCGGTCTGCGCGGGTACGAGAACACCGCCTGCCACCAGCTGTCGGCCGGCCAGCATCGCCGGGTCAATCTGGCGCGGTTGTACCTCGATGCCGCGCCCCTGTGGCTGCTCGATGAACCGTTTACTGCGATCGACAAGGCGGGCGTTGCCGCGCTCGAACAGCGTATTGGCGAGCACGTGGATGACGGCGGCGCCGTGGTGATTGTGTCCCACCAGCCGGTGACGGTGGGGGTGCCCCTGCAGCGCCTGTCTATCGGGAGGGCTGTCGCCGCGTGAAGGCTCGATCGACCCCGGCTTTTGCCTGGTTGCTGGTGCGCCGGCAGCTCCTGTTGGCCGTGCGCCGACCGGTGGAAGTCGGCAATCCATTGCTGTTTTTTGCCATGGTGGTCGCGCTGTTCCCGCTGGGTCTGGGTCCGGCACCGGAGCAGATGGTGGCGCTGGCGCCGGGCGTGCTCTGGATCATCGCGCTGCTGTCCAACCTGTTGACCTCCGACAGCGTGTTTCGCAGTGATTTCGACGACGGCAGCCTCGAGCAGCTCCTGCTGGCGCCTCAGCCGCTGGGCATGTCCGTGCTGGCTTACCTGTTTGCCCACTGGGTGACGACCGGGCTTTTGCTGGCCCTGGTCTCTCCGTTGTTTGCCGTCATGCTCAACCTGCCGGTGCAGGCTATTCCGGCGTTGATGGGCAGCCTGTTGCTGGGGACCGCGGTATTGAGCCTGGTCGGGGGTATCGGCGCTGCGCTCACGGTGGGTCTGCGCCGCGGCGGCATGCTGATTTCGCTCCTCATTCTGCCGCTGTACATGCCGGTGCTGATCTTCGGCAGCGCCGCGGTCAGCGCCGCCGCAGACGGGATGCCGTATGGCCCGTACCTGGCGATCCTCGGCGCCATGCTGTGCCTGGCCATCGCCCTTGCCCCGTTTGCCGCCGCTGCCGGTTTGCGGATTAGTATCGATGCATAAGGTCCTCCAGAGAAGGTATAATCGCCGCCGCCATGTGGTCTTTTTTTCATAAGCTGGGCTCGCCGCCCTGGTTGTACGCCATCGCCGGATCCATCCTGCGCTGGCTGCTGCCTGTCACGCTCGTCGCGCTGGTGGTGGGTGCCGTCTGGGGCCTGGTGTACACCGCGCCCGATTTTCGCCAGGGCAACAGCTATCGCATCATTTATATACACGTGCCCAGTGCCGTGGTCGCGCTGGCCGGTTATTACGTCATGGCACTGGCGGGTGCTATCAGCCTGATCTGGCGCATGAAGATGGCCGATGTGGCGATGCGGGCGGCCGCGCCTATTGGAGCCGCGCTGACCTTTGTCGCACTTTTTACGGGCGCGGTGTGGGGCAAGCCGACCTGGGGCGCCTGGTGGGTGTGGGATGCGCGCGTGACGTCGATGCTGATTTTGTTGTTCCTCTACCTGGGCGTCATTGCGCTGTATGAGGCGTTCGACAACAAGGAGGCAGCTTCGAAGGCGTGCGCCGTGCTCAGCCTGGTCGGGACGGTGAATATTCCGATCATCTACAAGTCGGTCGACTGGTGGTACAGCCTGCACCAGCCGGCCTCGATCAAGTTTATGGGGGAGAGTACGATCGACTCTTCCATGCTCTATCCGCTGCTCTGGATGATCACGTCGTTCTACGCGCTGTTCACCTGTTGCATGTTGCTCAACATGCGGGCCGATCTGCTGCAGCGCGGGCAGCGTAATCAATGGGTGCGAGACATCGTGGCGCGGGAGGCGGCGCAGTAGTGTATTTCGAAAACTTCTCGAGTGTTCTGGCGATGGATGGGCACGGCGGTTTCGTCTGGTCCGCCTACGCGGTCACTGCTATCGTCATCGTCCTGCTCATCGCGCTGCCGGTGCGCCGGCGGCGTCGGCAGGTAGCGACGCTGGCAGATCAGCTGCGACGCGACAACCCCGGCGCCGGTTCGCGGGGGAACGCCTGATGCATCCGGTGCGGCGTCAGCGCCTGTTTATCGTACTGTTCGTGGTGCTTTTCTCCAGCGCGGCGATTGGCCTCATTGCCTACGCGTTGCGGGGCAACATCAACCTGTTTTATCCGCCGGCGGAAGTGGCCGCCGGCAAGGCGCCGGTCGGCCAGGCCCTGCGCGTCGGCGGCATGGTCGTGGAGGGCAGCGTGGAGCGCAGCGCGTCCGACCTGGAAGTGCGCTTTGAACTGACCGACTACCAGGCCCGGGTGCCGGTCGTGTACCGCGGCATCCTCCCGGACCTGTTCGCCGAGGGCGAGGGCGCGGTGGCGTCGGGCAAACTCAATGCCCAGGGTGTGCTCGAGGCAACTGAGGTTCTGGCCAAGCACGACGAGAACTACATGCCCCCGGAGGTTGCCGAAGCGCTGGAAAAAGCCGGTGCGGCCGGGTACCACCCTGGCAGTAAGGGGGCGGACACGCAGTGATCCCTGAGTTCGGTCATTTCGCACTCATACTCGCCCTGTGTTTTGCGCTGATACTCGCGGTGGTTCCCGCGTGGGGTGCCTGGCGTGGCAATCTCGCGGCCATGGCGCTGGCACCGCGCCTTGCCCTGGGGCAGCTGGTGTTCCTGGTGATCAGCTTTGCCAGCCTCACCGTCGCGTTTCTGAACGATGATTTTTCCGTCAAGCTGGTCGCGTCTCACAGCAACAGCCTCATGCCGCAGGTGTACAAGTTTTCGGCCGTGTGGGGTAACCACGAGGGGTCGCTGTTGTTGTGGTGCCTTATATTGGGCTTCTGGACAGCGGCCGTCGCGATCTTTAGCGCGCAGTTGCCGCGCATTATCCTGGCGCGCGTCCTCTCGGTGATGGGCGTTATCGGCGTGGGGTTCATCTCCTTCGCGCTGTTCACGTCCAATCCGTTTGCCCGGTTGCTCCCGGGAACACCGGCCGATGGCAGCGACCTCAATCCGCTGCTGCAGGACCCGGGGCTGATTATTCATCCGCCCCTGCTGTACATGGGGTACGTCGGGTTCTCCGTGGCGTTTGCCTTTGCGATTGCGGCGCTGCTGGGCGGTCGCCTGGACGCGTCCTGGGCGCGCTGGTCGCGGCCCTGGACCAACGTCGCCTGGGCGTTTCTCACCCTGGGCATCATGCTGGGTAGCTGGTGGGCCTATTACGAACTGGGTTGGGGCGGCTGGTGGTTCTGGGATCCGGTTGAGAACGCCTCGTTCATGCCCTGGCTTGCGGGCACGGCGCTGGTGCACTCGCTGGCGGCGACGGAAAAGCGCGGCCTGTTCAAGAGCTGGACTGTGCTGCTGGCGATCTTCGCGTTTTCGCTGAGCCTGCTCGGGACTTTTATTGTCCGCTCCGGCGTATTGACCTCCGTGCACGCCTTCGCCGCCGATCCGGCGCGCGGGCTGTACATCCTGGTATTTCTCGGCGTGGTCGTGGGCGGTTCGCTCACGTTATATGCGCTGCGGGCCCCGGCCGTGCGCAGCCGTGTGACTTTCGGCTGGGTGTCACGGGAAAGCCTGCTGCTGGTGAACAATGTGGTATTTCTCGTTGCGACACTGACGGTGCTGTTTGGCACGCTGTTTCCACTGTTCATGGATGCGCTGGGGCAGGGCAAGTACTCGGTCGGCCCGCCGTATTTCAACGCGGTGTTCGTGCCGCTGATGGCACTGCTGACGCCGTTCATGGGTGTGGGGCCGGTCTCGCGCTGGAAGCAGGACACCACCCGGCGGTGGCAGGGCGAATTACTGATACCTCTGGTGCTCGCTGTGGCCTGTGGCGCGACGCTGCCATTGCTGGGCGAGGAGTACAACATCTGGGTTGCCATCGCTGTCACCCTGGCCGCCTGGCTCGTGGCGGGACTGCTGCGCTACCTGTGGCACCGCCTGCGCAATGCCAGCTGGTTGGTCAGTTGCTTGCGGACCATCCCGGCGAGCTACTGGGTTA
>CAYGOX010000260.1:3998-5533 GCA_964351485.1 uncultured Halioglobus sp. | reverse complement strand
AGCCCTGGTATTAAACGGTCGGGAACAACTCCAGGTGGCAGCTGCAGGTGAGTTGCTGGCTGAGGACCTGCGCCTATGTCAAAACTATCTTGGAAACATCACCGGTGCGTTTACCAGCGATGACCTGCTGGGAGAAATCTTCTCCAGTTTCTGTATTGGTAAGTAGTCCACAAGACACGCACAACCTGTATTCCAAACACCAACAGGTTATTCCAGAATCCACAGTCTACACACACCTTACCCAGTAGTATTCTTAACTGGGTAAGCAGGCTGTGTCCAAAACCTGAAGAGACGGGGGATTAGCTGAGGGCAGATCGGGCAGTAGTGCACAGGAAAAAAAGGGCTGACTATTCATGCACAGATAACCGCGGTTTATGCACCGCTAAAGCACCTGTTTCCAGCAGCTAAAACAGGCCTTTTCCGAGGGCTTATCATTGCTTTAACTAACTGATTCAAAGGGTTTTATTAGGGCTTTCCACAGAAAATAGGCGCCCTAATAACTACTATAACAATAATCCTTATATACCTATCTATATATTATTTATCTAATACTTAGTTAAGTAACGGGAACATGAAAGCAGAATCAGTCTCGATGAAATGAGAGTGTTTACGCCGCCGTTTCTACCAACTTTCGAGAGCCCAACTCGTTGTCGATCATAAGCAACCCGTAGCCATCATCCTTGACCAACTTGAGCTTGGAGATAATGCCCCCAAGGGTGGCTTCTTCCTCCACCTGCTCATTCACAAACCACTGCAGCAGGTTGTAGGTGGCGTGGTCCTTCTCCTTGAGTGCCTGGTCGCTGATATCGTTCAGACGCGACGTCATGGACTGCTCATGTTCCAGGGATGCATGGAACACACCAAGGATGCCGCCAAAGTCCGACGGCGGCTTTTCGAGGTCCTTGAGTACAACCTGTACACCCTGCTCAACAAGATAGTTGTAGATCTTGGTTGCGTGGGTGTGTTCTTCTTCGTACTGTAACTTCAGCCAACCGGCGGCCCCGTTAAATTCTAGGTGACTGCAATAAGCAGACATCGAGAGGTACAGGTACGCGGAATAAAACTCATGGTTGAGCTGCGTGAGCAATGCTTCTTCCATAGCGTCAGAGATCATGGTGAAACCTGTGTCGATTAATGTTGCGTGTATTCTATCCTATCCCCCGTGCATGTCATTACGGGCAGGGCATTTACCCGGCCAATGCCGGCCGCTGATATAGGATCTGGGTGTACGTAACCGGTTGTACTTTGGATGTCCCACGATACCGATTTGCCGTTGCTGCGCTTTATTCCCTTCCGGCGTTCGGACATTGTCCAGATGTGCTTGTCCGACGAGCGCCTCGGCGAGTTTGAGAAAACGCGTTTCGCCACAGCCCGAGAACTTATTGAGACGCATTATCAGAAAGAATTTCATTTACTGCGCAATGCACTGAAAGAAGCCTACGCGCGGATCGATCCCGACGCCGATACGCGTCTGTTGCCCAATTTCGCTAAACCCGAGGCGACAGCCTCGATCGTGCCTTTGCTGGAACAGGTAC
>CAYGOX010000260.1:3717-3988 GCA_964351485.1 uncultured Halioglobus sp. | reverse complement strand
ATCGGAAGACGCTTTAAAACACGCACTGCGCACCTCGTCGCTATTTCAGCTGCGCCTGCATGTGGATATGGATGAATTTGACGAGGTGTTGCTCTACACACGTGGCGCCAGTAAGCGCAGCGAGGTACTGCGTGAATTCTTCGGTCTCTGGAAGCGCAAAGTGCGCTTCACCAATTTTGACCGTGTAGTGTTGTTTATCCGGTTCCGGGAGGGAGTGGACAGCGACAGTGCACTGGGCGAGTGCCCGCCGGGCAGCACCATGCTGAAGTTG
>CAYGOX010000260.1:0-3701 GCA_964351485.1 uncultured Halioglobus sp. | reverse complement strand
AATGTGCCGGAAGCGGATATTGAGATGCTTTTCCCCAACATCCGCCTGGGCATGCGCCTGCTAGACAAGCTCATCATCGGAGTGCCGGCGATTATCAGCGGCACCATCGTCGTGTCCACCCGCCTTGGCGCCACTGTGCTGCTGCTGGGCTCTCTACTGGGCTTTTGGCTCGGTGTCAGTACCGAGCCAGTGCAGATCGACAAAGCGGCGCTTATCGCCCTGGGAGCCAGCTCAGCCGCGCTCATCGGCTACATCTGGAAACAGGTCTCCAACTTTCGTAATCGCAAGCTGAAATACACCCAGGCGTTAACGGAAAACCTGTACTTCAAACTGCTCGACAACAATGCTGGCGTTATTCACCGCGTGGTTGACGATGCCGAAGAATCCGAGTGCAAGGAGAGTCTGCTCGCTTACTACTTTCTACTGTTACAGGATAAGCCTGTAGCTGCCGGTGAACTCGACGAGCGCATCGAAGCCTGGTTGTCAGAGCAATGGCATTGCAAACTGGATTTCGAAATCGAAGATGCATTGGCGAAGCTGAAGTTGCTTGGTCTGGCTGAGGAAACTGAAAATCGCTGGCGCTGTTGTTGAGAACATTGCCCTGACTCGACGTCCCCGCAGGTGCGGGGAGCCATTGTTAAATTCACACGATCGAGGCTCACGACAACTGCTCTTGCGGACACGAAGGATTTTGGATTCAGCCCCCAATATGCGGCTTCACTTTGTCCTCAAACAACCGCAAACTTTTCCAGCCATCATCAATGGGCACCCCGCCACACAGCGGCGCAAGATGTAGTGACCCGGTTTTGGCAATAATATTGCAAGCTTGCTCCGGCGTGACAATGCGATATTTTCCCTCGGCGATGAGTTCGTCTTTTGTCCTGGCAAAAGATTCGGCGTAGGCGCGACGCGTAGGGTGCTGCCAGGCACCGTAGGCAGTGGCATCGTAGAAGAGGTACTCACCGATTTCGCGCCAACTGCGCAGAGGATCTTCACTGATAAAGGTGGTGGATGGTTCGCGCGGGTATATCGTCATACCCCAGGAAAAGCCCGACGCTGCACAGGCAGTCTGGTATACCCGTTCGAGCTCCGGGTCATCGATTGCGGGGCAAAACAACAATTTGAAGCGCGCCGCGCGTTTCGCCGCGGCGCTGGAGTTGCCCCCTACCAGTAGCAGTGCCTGCACCGGAGAATTCGGCGCAGGACACAGTCGGGTCGTGCCGCCGTTGTAGTCGAACTCTTCGCCCGTGAGCGCCTTGACCAGTATATCCAGCTTACTATCGAAGACGGTACCCCGGGCTTTCCAATCGATGTTGAATCGCGCGTACTCCACCTCTCGATAACCGAGGCCGCAAGTCGCGGAGAAGCGACCGCCTGACGCGATATCCAGCAGGGCGATGTCTTCAGCCAGGCGCAGCGGATCGTGCAGTGGTACCAGTAACGCGCTCACACTGACGCGCACGCGAGACGTACGTGCAAGCATCATGCCCGCCAGCGTTAATGGCGCACAAAGAAATCCGTCGTGGGTGTCGTGGTGCTCAGACAGGCCGATCACATCAAAAGGCTGTGCGTCCGCCCAGGCGGCCATTTCAATAGCGGCGCGGTAACGATCGCCCTGTGTATCCGGGCAATCGGGTGCGCTGCGCATGTCGTAACGCAATACGATATTGCGCGTGTCGTTAATACCACTCATGGCCTGCTACGGGGTCAGGATGCTTCGGCCCCTATCTTTTTCTTCGCCTCCATCCACGCGGTGATCATGGTACCCATGTTGGCGGGGTTGTAGGCGTCCTCCTCGTACTTGAACAGGCCGTTCCCAGCGTAGTGAAGGATAGTGATGTTGGGCTCTTCATAAATCTTGCCGTCGCCCAGGTCTTCCATGCGGTTCATCACTTCGCAAAAAATCCAGCCGCGATCCTCGTCGATGGAGTACCAGCTAATGGGGAAGGCGGTCATCTGTGTAGCAAAGCCCGTGCTCATGGTGTCAGTAATCCAGTCCAGGATTTTCTGGCGACCCCAGAAGCGCCCATAGTGGTGTTCGAAGTAGGTCGCGTCTTCCGTGAAACAGTTTGCCCAATCGGTCCAGTCCTTGGTCTGTGCGCCTTTCAGCGCCGCTGCCTGGTATTTCTCGAAAGCTTTCTCAATTTCCTTGCGTTTCCAGCGGGCCATCATAGTCTCCCAGTGTTGTTAATCAGGTTTGTTCGTCGTCAATCAGAAAGTGTGCACGCGCCGTTGCCGTGGGTTTATTTTCGTCTTCCTGCCACGCGGTGATATGTACGTTGGCTACCGAGCGACCCTGCCTCGTGACGTTACAGCGAGCGTAGGTGTGTTGTGCGTAATTGGCGCGCAGGTAGTCCAGTGAAAAGTCGATGATCTTGGGCAGTACCGGGTTTTCCATACGCGCAATGAGATGAAATGCCCCGGCCTGTTCCATGAACGCGCCGATCACACCGCCGTGTATTGCGCGAATCCCGGGGTTGCCAATAAGTTTGTCGTCGGGCGGCAGTATGAACAGTATGTCATCGCCGTCCACGCCCGCGTCGATTCCCAGGTAAGCCGCGTAGGGCACCTTCTGCAGCCACAACGCAAGTGTTTCGGAGCTGGGCGCATGTTCAATGATATCGACCAGCGACACGCTACAGGTCCTCCGGGTCGAAGTTATCCATCCATGAAAGGTCGACTACATCCAGGCGCAACCAGGTACCGGTGGCACGCGCTATGGTGTTTTCGGGCGAATCCCAGTAGGCAAACCCGCGAATGAACAACACCTTGCGCGTGGTGTGGTACACGCTCGCGGTGGCCAGGATGTCCTTGCCCGGGGGCGCAACACCGAGATGGTCTATGCGCAGGTCCAGGGTGGGGGCGACCGAAGGCTCAAGCGCATCGCCCGCCAGGGCGGACACACCGAGCGCCTGGTCGAGCAACACCGTGATAACGCCGCCATGGAGTATGCCTGTGTGCGGGTCGCCCACCAGGTTGTCGGCGTAGGGCAGACGCAAGGTCAGCGCTTCGCCCTCGATCTTCTCGACGGTGATACCGATCGCATGGGTATGGGCAATGAACCGGCTCATGATGCGAATCATCCGGTCCTTTTCCTCGTGACTGCGTATCTGCACGCACACTTTCCGTCATTGGCGAGCGCATAATATTAAACAACGCACCGCAAAGTGCCATTGGCAGCAACGAGAAAGAGGGAAGTGGTTTGAAATACGCCCCGGCGGGTGCCGGGGCGTGAAGAGGGTCGAACTACATTGACAGCAGTGGTGCAATCACCAGGCTGACAATGGCCATTACGTTGATCAGGATGTTCATGGACGGGCCGGAGGTGTCCTTGAACGGATCGCCTACGGTATCGCCCACAACGGCTGCAGCGTGGGTGTCTGAACCCTTACCGCCCAGGTTGCCCTTCTCAACAAACTTCTTGGCGTTGTCCCAGGCACCACCGGCGTTGGCCATCATGAGCGCCATCAGGACACAGCCCAGAAGCGCGCCGCCCAGCATACCGCCGAGGGAGGTAGCGCCGAGGCCGAAGCCGACGACTACCGGTGCAGCGACAGCAATGGCGCCCGGCAGGATCATGCGACGCAGGGCCGCGGTGGTTGCGATGTCAACGCACTTGGCCGTGTCGGGCTCAGCCGTGCCTTCCAGCAATCCCGGGATTTCGCGGAACTGGCGGCGGACTTCATTAATCATGTCGAAGG
>CAYGOX010000259.1:0-5569 GCA_964351485.1 uncultured Halioglobus sp. | reverse complement strand
CGCAATTGGTCCGTCTGGGTGTCCCACCAGGCAATGCGAATTTCAGGCAGTGTCCAGTTGCCGGCCCGCATCGGCACGATCGCCGCACTGTCGCGCCGTGACCCGAGCAGGCCGCTGCTGACTTCCTGCTCGGTGATCTCCGGTTGATCCGGGTAAAACTTCAGGCCGTCGGTCGGCGGATAAAGCACTGGCGGCAGCTGCGCGCCCTGTACACCCTCGCCGATCAGCGTGATGGTGCGCGTCGCCGATTCACCGGCGCGCAGCGATTCGGGCGGTGTGGACCAGCGTTCTTCAATCTTGAGCTGGCGCGCGGGCAACCAGCTTTCCTGTGGGTACTGCGTCGGTCGCGGTTGGACCTCGATAGTCACTGCCTCAGTACTGCGTCGCAGGAGTCGTCCGGTGCCGCGGCTGAAAATGCTGCGGCGACCTTCCGTGGCGCGGGCCGTAAAGACCTGCCCGGGAATGACCAGTTCACCGCTTTGTTCTGGGAAGATGGCGTAACGAAGTTCGTGAACGCGCCAGTTGCGGCCATTGACGGTGCGGTAGAACTCGCGGCTTTCCAGTGGTTTGACGAAAGCGCCGTCCAGTTCCAGTTCGGAAACGCTCATGCTCTCCAGTTCAATGGCCTGCTGGATGCGCAGCGTCAGCAGCACCTGGCCCTGCACGTAGGCGCGTTTGCTGTCGAGTTCGGCTTCAAACAGCACCGGGTTGGCGCCTGTGTCCTGGTCCGGCGCTGGTCCCACCCGGACGCGCAGTGGCGCGCTGCTGCTGTTGCCTGCGCGAAAACCTGGGACAATCAGGTCGCCCTCGCGCAGCGGCGCCATGTCGATCACCAGTTTTTTCTCGTGGGTGCGTTTACCGTTGACGATGCTGATATTGCTACTGGTGGAGCGGCGCAGTATGTCGAAGTCGCGCTCAAGCGGCGCTAGGTCGATATCCGACAGTTCCTCGTCGTCACTTGCGCTGATCGTCAGGCGCACCGAGTCACCCAGCGCGACGTTCAATCGATCGACCTGGGCCGTGAGCGCGGCCAGCGCGAGCGATGGGGTGCTCAGCAGCACCAGGAGTGTCAGTGCCTTACCAAACTTTGTCATCGTCTTGCGTGCTTCCCTGTTGTTGTCGCAGTTGACTCTCGTATCGGAATTTTTCCCGCAGCAGCCCGGAGGGATCGTCCGGTACACGACGCAGCCACTGTTCCATGGCCTGGTCGCGTTCCAGTTCCTCGGGATTGATGGGTGGCACGTTCATCGGTGGCGCCTGCTCCTGGCCCGGGGCCTGTTCATCAGATTCGCCGCGCTGTGCCTGCGTCTCGGGTGGTTCCTCGGGGGCGGATTCGCTGCCCGATTGCTCCTGGCCCTGGTCGGGGGCCTCGGCTTGCTCTGAATTTTGCTGCTGCGGCTGCGATTGCCCGGGGGACTGGTCGCCGGATTCACTGTCCTGGCCGCTATCGTCGTTTTGCGAACTGTCGTCCTGTGAGGATTCCGGCGACTGCTGGTCCTGGTCCTGGTTTTGTTGTTGTTGCTGTTGCTGCTGTTCCTTGAGCTGTTGCAGCAGCGCGAGGTTGTGTTCGGCGTCCTCCTGTCCCGGAGCCAGCTCCAGGGATTTCTCGTAGGCGGTGATCGCCTCGTCGAGTTTGCCCTCGCGCGCCAGGGCATTGCCGCGGTTGTACCAGCCGTCCGCGCCGGGATCTTCGCTGAAAGCCTCGGCGGCGCCCGCATAATCGCCGTGCTGATACGCGGCGGTGCCGGCCCAGCGAGGATCCTCGAACAGTTTGGCCGCGGCCTCCGGGTCATCGCGCTCCAGTGCTGCCTGTCCCTGCTGATCGGGCGTCTGCCACAGGTCGGTCCAGGACTGTGCCTGGGCCGGCGCCGGATTCAAGAGCAGCGTGGCAAACAGCGCCGGCAGGGTGATCTGCAGCAGCCAGCCGCGTCGGAACAGGCCCAGTATCAATGGGACCAGAGGGATAAGGAACAGGTAGCCCTGGTCTTCCCAGGCATCGGCGGTTCGGTCCAGGGCAATACTGCGTTCCTCACTCATCAGTGTTTTGGCCGCCAGCAGCGTGTCGATATCACTGTTGTCGATTTGCAGGCGCATGTAGCGCCCGCCGGTGCGCGTCGCCAGTGCCTGCAGTGGTGTCTCATCCAGCCCCGGCATGACGATGTTGCCCTGTGCATCTTTCAGGAATCCGCCGCGCGGCAGCGGGATGGGCGCGCCGGTGGGTGTGCCGATGCCGAGAATGGAGAGCTCGGCGCCGCTGCGATTGACCAGGCGCGCAATGGCCTGGACGTCGTCCCCGGCCAGTTCATCAGTCACCAGCAGAAGGCGCCCGCCGCCAATGCCCGCAGAGCGCAGAAGGTCCAGCCCCTGACTGACCGCGGCAGCGGGGTGACTGCCCGGTACCGGCATCATGTCCGGGTTCAGTGCGGGGAGCAGGTTGACGATGGTGCCGGTGTCGTCCGTCAGCGGAGTCACGATGTGCGCGTCACCGGCAAAGGCGATCAGGCCCGTTTGCCCCTCCCGGCGCTTGTCGAGCAGATCGATCAGCTTTTGTCGTGCCCGGTCTTTGCGCGAGGGCGCGAGGTCTGCCGATTTCATCGAGTAGCTCAGGTCCAGCAGGATGACCAGTGCGTCCTGTTTCTGGTGCACCGGCTGGGGCAGTTTCTCCCAGCTCGGGCCGCTCGCTGCAAAAACCGCCAGCAGCCACCCGAGTGCGATGAGCGGCAGGGTGTTCAGCGCGCGTCGACGCGGAGTTTCATCGACGAGATATTCCAGCAGGTGCGGGGCAATAACCGACTGCCACGAACCCGCGCGATCGCGCTGGTACCACAGGAGCAGGACGAGGCCCGCGCTCGGAACCAGCAGCCACAGCCATTCGGGGCGCAGGAAGTGAAAGTCCATCACCGCTGGCTCCCCGCCGGGGCGAGCGCTGTCGCTTGCGGTTGTCTTCTGCGCCAGAGGCGTAGTGAGGCCAGGGCGAGGCTCAGCACAATAGCACCGGTCAGCGGCAGGTATCCCAGGGCCTGGCGTGGCCGATACAGCGTCGCGCTTTGCTCGACCGGCTCCAGCTCGTCCATGAGCCGGTAGATGTTGATCAGCTCCTGGGGATTGCGCGCCCTGAAGTATTGTCCGCCGGTGAGCGTGGCAATTTCCTGCAGGCTCGCCTCGTCGAGTTCGGCTGACGGATTGACGCGCCGGCTGCCGAAGCTGGAGCCGAACAGACCGGGCAGGGTAAGGGCGTCGGCACCGATGCCGATCGTGTAAATGCGGATGCCCAGGCTGGCCGCAAGGCGCGCTGCGTCGACCGGCGCGACTGAACTGGCCGTGTCCTGGCCGTCGGTGAGCAGGATCAGTACACGACTGTCGGCCGGGCGCTCACGTAAACGTTTCACCGCCAGCCCGATGGCGTCGCCGATGGCGGTTTCTGTCCCTGCGAACCCGATTTGCGCCTCGCGCAGGAAACGCTCGACCGTCGCGGTATCGAAGGTCAGCGGCGACTGGACGTAGGCGTTACTGCCGAACAATATCAGGCCCAGACGATCGCCCGTACGCCGGCTGATAAAGTCGGTACCGACCTGTTTTACCGCGTCGAGCCGGCGGACCAGCGCCTGCCCCGCCTGCATGTCCTCGATGCGCATGGAGCCGGAGATGTCGACCGCCAGCATCAGGTCGCGGCCGCTGTCGGGTAACTCGATCGGCTCCCCGATCCACACCGGTCGGGCCAGGGCCAACAGGAACAGTAGCCAGATCAGCCACAACAGCACCAGCGACAACATCCCGCCGGTGGCGGTGCGCAGCGTCTGACCGGCGCTCAATTGTTGCCAGCGGGCAAAAAATGGCGCGCGCAGTGCCACGCTGTCGGTCTGTACTGGCGGCACCAGCCGCATAACAGCCAGCGGAACGGGCGCCAGCAACAGGGCGGCGGGCCAGAGCCACTCGATCATGCGCCCACCTCGTGGTGTTTGATCCAGTGCGCTGCGCAGCGCTGCGCCTGTTGCGCGGTGGCGGCGTCGACATCACCGCTGTAGTGAGCCGTGGCCAGTGCGCTGGAAAAGGGCGGTTGCCCGGGGGCGCTCTGATTCAGAAATTGTAGCCAGCCATCCCCGTGTAACGCCGCCAGGTCACGCTTGGGAAAGGCCATGAGTGCCACGCGTTTGAGCAGGGCATTGATCTGTGTGACATGTGCACAGGGGTCTGCCCCGGCCGCGAACTGAGCTTCGAGAAGCGCGAGCTGTTGCAAAGCGTGGCTGCGGTAGGCCAGCCGCGCACGCCTGCGGTGCCAGGCGTACAGGAGTGCGACGATGCCGCACACGACCAGCAGGGCCAGCAACCACCAGCCGGGCGCGGGCGGCCACGCATCGATAGGCGGTGGTTCGCGCAGTGGCTGGAGGTTGGCCAGAGGATCGGGGGCATTCATCGGCGCGTGTCCCCGAAATAGGTTTGCAGCACGCCAAAGGGCGCATCCTGTGTGCTTGCGCTGATCATCGGAACGCCCCGGCGCAGCAAGTGACGCGCAAGCGCTTCGCGCCGCGTCCGGTAGTCGTCGGCGAATGACTGGCGTAGTGCCCTGTCCGCAGTATGCAACTCACTGCGGGACAGACCGTCGGTGACCGCGTAGGTTCCCGCCAGCGGCAAGCTGGCCTCGAGCGGGTCTGAACAGTGCAGAGCCACCAGTTCGGTGTGCTGCGCCAGCTGGAACAGCGCTTGCGCCGCAGCGTCGCTTTCCGCACCGGCAAAGTCGCTGACGATAAATACGCGGGTTCCGGGCCGTGCCACCCTGCGTATGGTGTTGAGTGTGTCGGCGAACTCACCTGTCGATGCCGTGGCTTGAAGCGGCAGGGCGCTGTTATAGCGGGTGATTTCGGACAGCAGTCCGAGGACGTTCTTGCGGCTGCGCCGCGCGGGGATCTCCCGCGACTCCACCTCGTTGAACACCAGGCCGCCCACCCGGTCTCCGGCATCCAGCGCGCTCCACGCGATGAGACTGGCCAGGTGGGCGCCCAGCACAGACTTGAAACAGTGCTGTGAACCGAAAAACATGCTGCTGCGCTGGTCGACCACAACCAGTATCGGGCGCTCGCGTTCCTCGCGGAATACCTTGGTGTGCGGGTCGCTGGTTCGCGCGGTCACGCGCCAGTCAATGGTGCGGACATCGTCACCGGGCTGGTAGGTGCGCACCTCTTCAAAGTCGATTCCACGGCTGCGGAAATTGGAGGTGTTCGGTCCCGCCAGTGCGCTCAGGGCCCGTTTGCGGCGCGACAACTTCAGCTGGCGCGCGGGAAAGCGCAGCGCGATGAGCGCCTGCAGGTCGACGTAGGCGCCCGAGGGGGGAGAGGTGACGTCAGCGAGCCGCATGACGTAACTCAGCCTACCGGGACGGTGGCCAGCAGCGTCTCGATCACCTGGTCCGCGGTGACCCCGTTGGCCTCGGCCTCGAAGGTGAGGATCAGGCGGTGGCGCAGGACATCGGCGGCGACGGCCTGGACATCGTCAGGGCTGACAAAATCGCGGCCGGCCAGCCAGGCGTGCGCGCGGGCGCAGCGGTCCAGCGCGATGGTCGAGCGCGGACTGC
>CAYGOX010000258.1:0-5572 GCA_964351485.1 uncultured Halioglobus sp. | reverse complement strand
CCAGTAGTAACAGAAGTCGTACAGCACCATGGCCAGCACCCAGGTGAACCAGTGCGTGGCATCCATCAGGGGCAGGGAGAAATACTCGGTCACCAGGTGGTAGACGTAACCGCCAACGCCCAGCGTTACGAACCGCCGGGCCTGGCTCAACACGCCCAGCGACAGGCTGCCGATGCTGTCGTTGACCCGGTACGTATTGCGCTGCTGAACATGGCCGTAGATCAACTCGACCAGGATGGCCAGAATGAAGAACGGCGTGGCGGCGGCGACGAGATCCATGGTGACAGGCTCAGGCGATTACTGCTGCATACTCGCGATGAACTCGTCCGAGGTGGCAATCGCCTTGCGCATCTCGCGGATCAGCGCCTCGATATCATCCTCGATTGCACCGAACTCAACCTTCAGCGACGCCACCGCGCGCGCGTTGAGATTGTGCTTGAGGTACATCACGTTGTCGTTCAGCGCAGTGAGCACCGGCGCCATCTTGGCCTCCGACTTGCGCAATGCCTTGATCATCTCTGCGTAACGGCGCTCGGTTGTGCGCAGTTTGGACTGGCTGTCTGCCTTCAGGCGAGCGTTGCTGTACTGCCCGATTTCATCGCGCCACTCTTCGAACAGCGCGTTGGCCACGTGGTCCACGGCGTCGATCCGCTCACTGACTTCCTCGGCCGCGGCGGTTGCGTCCTCATACTCCGCCACCATGTCGTCGTAAACATCCTCGAGGTCACCACCATCGAAGTTCGTCAGCGTGGAGAGCTGCTCCAGAGCGGACTGGAACTCCTCTTCCGCATCCTGCTGGGCGTCGCGCGATGCCTCGACACGATTCACCAGAATATCGCGCTTGTGGTGACCAAATTGCTCCGCCGCACCGTAATAGGCCGACTGGCAGGCGCTGAGCAGGGCAGCCGCCAGGATTACAAATACAATACGCATAACTAGTTTCCCGCCTTCATCCTGTAGTTTTCCGGCGCGGGCCACGCAGGACCGCACCGGGGCGCTAGTGTAATACGACACGTAGCCAAAATCAGTACGCAGCGCGAAGAAGGACAGGGCCGATTCTGGCTAGTGTCCACCCTGCACCACCGCTATATTGCGCACATGCACCACCTGCCGGACACCGCTGCCTCCCCGCTCGATGCGACCACCTGTCGCCAGGCCCGCCTGTCGCGCGACCGGCGGTTTGACGGCGAATTCTATTTCGCGGTGACCACCACCGGGATCTACTGTCGCCCGATCTGCCCGGCGCGGACGCCGGCAGAGAAAAACGTCCGGTATTTCAGGCTAGCCAGCCAGGCCGCCGGAGCCGGCTTTCGGCCCTGCCTGCGGTGCCGGCCCGAGTCGGCGCCGGCAAGCCCCGCCTGGCGGGGCACCTCGACCACCGTGCAACGCGCCCTGCAACTGATTGGCGACGGTGCGCTCAACGGAACAACACTGGGCGCTTTTGCCGGCCGACTGGGCATCGGCGAGCGCTACCTGCGCAAACTGTTCGCCCGTGAACTGGGCGTGTCCCCGCTGGCGGTCGCACAACACCAGCGCCTGCTGTTCGCGCGCAAGCTCATTCACGAGTCCACGCTGCCGATGACTCAGATCGCCCTGGCCGCTGGCTTTGGCAGCGTCCGCCGATTTAACAGTGCGATGCGCGAACACTTTCGCCAGACGCCGGGGGAGTTGCGCAGGCAGATCGGGCGAGACAGTGCGCCGGACTCCATCACGATGACCCTTCAGTACCGGCCGCCCTATGACTGGGATAGCGTGCGCGACTTTTTCAGCCGCCACGCTATCGACGGTGTCGAAACAGTCACCGACAGCAGCATCACCCGCCACCTGCAGTACCGGGAAGCGCATCTGTGCCTTCATATTGAACACGCACCGCGACAAAACGCCCTGCGGCTTCGCATCGACGGCGCCAGCCCCGCCGCCCTGATGCCCGTCGTCGCCCGGGTGCGCCGGGTGTTCGACCTTGATGCCAATCCACAGACCATAGGCGCATCACTGGCACGCGATCCGCGACTGCGCCCCCTGGTCAGTGCCAGGCCCGGCGTGCGCTCACCCACGTTCTGGTCGCCCTTCGAGGCTGCCGTGCGGGCCGTTGCCGGGCAGCAGGTCAGTACCGCGGCGGCGCGCAATGTCCTGGCAAAGCTGGTCCACGCGGCGGCACAGACCCGGCCGGGACCGTTCCCGACCCCCGCCACGATTGGTTCACTTGCCGATGACGCGTTCGCCATGCCGGCGCGGCGCCGTGAGACCCTGCGCGCCCTCTGCGATCTGACCATCGCCGACGAAGACGCGCTCGACCTGGAGCGGCTTGCGGCACTCAGGGGAGTCGGTCCGTGGACGGTGGCACTGGTGGCGATGCGCGGCGAGGGACAGACCGACCTATTTCCCAGGAGCGACCTGGGCCTGGAAAAAGCCTGGTCGAATCTGACCGATGACAGCGCCGCCGACCTGTACGAACATGTCCTGCAGTGGCGCCCCTGGGGTGCCTACGCAGCAAACCTGCTCTGGCAAAGCCTCTCGTGAGGAAAACTGCCGCAGTAACGAAGGAGCCCGACACCATGACACGACACACCACCACGACCGGCGTCAGCTACCGATTAATCGACACACCCATCGGCCGCCTGCGGCTGGCCGCCACCCCGGACGCGCTGATTGCGCTGGCGTTTGAAAACCAGCATGAAGAAGACCCCGCCAATCTTGCCCAGACCGACCCGGAAGCGTCGGCCATCCTGCAGGAGGCCGAAAATCAGCTGCTGGCGTATTTCTCGGGGAAACGTAGGGCCTTCGACCTGCCGCTGCAGGCGCAGGGCACAGAGTTCCAGCGCACCGTGTGGTCGGCATTGCGCGACATCCCCTACGGCGAGGTGCGCAGCTACGGGCAAATTGCCTCGGCACTGGGCAGGGAAAAGGCCGTGCGCGCAGTCGGGGCGGCCAATGGTCGCAACCCGATACCGATTATCGTGCCCTGTCACCGTGTCATTGGCAGCAACGGCAAACTGACGGGCTTTGCCGGTGGGCTCGAGGCGAAACGTCACCTGCTGGCGCTGGAGGGCGTGCCGGGAATAGCTACCGCTACGGCGTGAGTGTATCGCGCCGCTGAGCGTCGATGAGCCAGGCTTTGATCAGCGGGCCGCCGCGATGGTCGCGATCCACTGGGGCTCCTTGATAAAGCCCTTGCCCCAGGACTTCCAGCGCGAAGACAGGCCCGCCTCGATCACGTCGGCTACGCTGCGACCCTCGCCGAGGGCCTCCAGGACCTCAGCGCGGGTGCGCTGAATCATGTCCAGGTAGCGCGCGAGGTCCGACTTGTCGGCGACCGGACCGTGCCCGGGCACGATCAGCGTGTTGTCGTCGACCCGGTCCAGCACCTGCCTGACGTTGGCGATGTACCCGTCGAGGCTGCCGCCAGAACTGGTATCGACAAAGGGAAAGGCGTTGTTGAAAAACAGGTCGCCCATGTGCACCACGTTGACGCCGACGAAGAACACCACGCTGTCGCCATCGGTATGCCCGGTGGGAAAATGCTTCAGCTCCACATCGTCGCCGTTGATATGCAGAGCCACAGCGTCCTCGAAGGTAACCACGGGCAAGGCCGCAGCCGGGCTGGCCGGGGTATCGGCCCCCGAGACGGGGTGAACACTGGGCATGGACAGGCGTTGACGCACATTGGCATGCGCCACCAGCACGGCGCCCGTTTCACCCCAGTGCAGGTTGCCGCCGGTATGATCGCCGTGCCAGTGCGTGTTCAGCACAAAGCGCGGGGTTTCCTCCGAGCCGGTGAGCTGGTCGATCGCGCGCTGGTAGGCAGGCGCCAGTTCGCCGAAATCGTCATCCACCAGGAGCACGCCATCGTCCCCGACCGAGGCGACAACGTTCCCGCCCCTGCCCTGCAGCAAGTGCAACGGGCCCTTGAGAGCCGTGGTCTGTACCGAGGCCTCTGCGGCAGACACCAGGGTCGGCGCAAGCGCTACGAGGAGGGTGGCAAGTATCGTCACTGGTCGCATGCGTGAATCTCCGTTCAACCGGTTGGGGATTTGTCGCGCTCGCCGGTGCCGGATTCAGGCATTGAGGTCGGGGATCATGTCGTCCTTGAGGCGCGCGATCGCGTCCTTGAGACGCAATTTTTCCTTTTTCAGGCGCTGCAGCAGAATCTGGTTCTGGTAGGGAAACTCGTACATCTGCGCGATCTTCTGGTCGAGCGCGCGATGCTTTTTCTGCAGGTCATGCAGGCGCATGGCGGGCGTCACGTGCTCGTTCGCCGCATCATTCTCCGAAGAGTCGTGTTCCGGTGGTAAATCCATCCGCCTGCGTACCGCCAACCCAATCTACTGCCAGTGCGCCACTCTATACCCTGAGGGATTACCTATACAAGCGTCGGCGATGAAATCAGCCCAGCTGCGCCGCGATCAGGTCGGCCCATAATGCGTGCTCCGGGTCCGCCACGGCATAAAAATGGGGGCTATAGAGCGACTGGCGCGTGTTGTAGCGCAGCGGCTGCCCGTCCATACCCAGCACGGCGCCACCCGCGGCCTCGACCAGGGCCTGCCCGGCCGCAGTATCCCACTCACAACAGGTTGAGAATCGCGGGTAAAAATCGCCCATCCCCTGCGCCAGATCGGTAAATTTCAGGGCGCTGGAGCTATCGAAGCGCTCGTAACCGGCCCAGTGGGTGTCCAGCCAGGCCAGCAGCGCCTTGAGCCGCGCACTGCGGTGGCGGTGACTGGCCAGCAGAGCCAGCGGCTGACCCGACGCCAGCGCTCGGCACCGGATCGCACTGGAGCGCCAGCGACTCCCGGCGGCCGGCGTGTAACGGGCAGCACCGGCGCCGGGGATACCGACAAAACCCGTTTGCTCCAGCGGCACGAACAGCACACCCAGGACCGGTCGCTGATACTCGACAAGGGCGATATTGACGGTGAACTGGCCGGTCCGGTTAATGAATTCACGGGTTCCGTCGAGCGGATCGACCAGCCAATACCGGGTCCAGCGACGCTGTTCATCGCGCGCCCCCGGCGGAGATTCCTCCGACAGGACAGGAATCTCCGGCGCGATCTGGCGCAGCCCGGCGGTGAGGATTGCGTCGGCCTCGAGATCCGCCGCAGTCAGCGGGGTATCGTCGCCCTTGTGATGGTACTGGTCGGCTCCCGGCGCATGGTAGTGCGACACGATGGCCCGGCCGGCCGTCGCCGCCAGCTGCAACAGGGGGCGCACCAGGGACCGACGCTGCGTGATAGACATTGTCTTGGGCATGAGGGCCAATATACCATCTCGCCATGCAACCTCGATCCAATGAACCAACGCAACCGAATCCGGCGCAATGATTGACTGGGAAACCATCGACACCGTATTGCTGGACATGGACGGCACCCTGCTGGATCTGCACTACGACAACTACTTCTGGCTGCACCACTTGCCAAAGGTCTACGCAGACCGGAATGCTTTATCCGAGACCGAGGCCCACGACATACTCCACGGCGCCTACGCCACCGAGCGTGGAACGCTGGCCTGGTACTGCCTCGATCACTGGTCGGAGCGTCTCAACATGGATATCCCGTCGCTCAAACGCGAGCTGGCC
>CAYGOX010000257.1:0-5619 GCA_964351485.1 uncultured Halioglobus sp. | reverse complement strand
TTCGGTTGTCCAGTGCATTTTGAGTCCGGGCGAGATGCGCTCCTTGTCAGCGAATACAGTATCGATGCGCCCAACAGGCTCGGTGATGCGTCGATAGCCGGGTTCTTTGATGCGCATCTGGAGCAACAACTGGCGTCGCTCTCAGAAGAAAGTCAGCTTGAGGTGCAGGTTCAACGTGCCGTGGCCAAAGTGCTCAGTGAAGGTGTGCCCACGCTATCCTCTATTGCGACAGAACTTGCCATGAGTGCGCGAACGCTGCAACGGCGGCTGTCCGAACAGGGTTACTCTTTCCAGGGGGTTGTCGACGCGGCGCGCAAGGAGCTCGCTCTGCGACTCCTGTATGAAACAGATTACACGCTTGCCGAAGTCGCATTTTTGACGGGCTTTGCCGAGCAGAGTGCGTTTACCCGCGCGTTCAAGCGCTGGTCAGGTCAGACCCCTCGCGCCTATCGAGTGAGTGCCCGCGAGGCCGGCTAGTTGTTCAGTGCGTCCGGGCTTCCGGATTCAAAAAGTCAGACAGTTCTGCCTGGAGAAACTCCTTGAAGGCCATTACCGGTGCGGTGAGCCCGCTTCGGCGTGGCATGATCAGACTGAGATTGGCTTTCCCCGCGTGCCACTGTGGCAAAACCCTGACCAGCCGACCGGATCGCATTTCATCGCGGCAGGTATAAGCTGGGAGAGCAACGATGCCAAGCCCCTGGCTCGCGGCCTCCTTAAGCGTGGCCATGTCCTCGCTCTTGAGTCTCGGTATGACGTGAAGTTCTTCGACCCGGCCATTGGAATCCTCCAGTCTCCAGCGATCTGTCGGTGTCTGCCACCCGAGGGTGAGGGATTGATGGTCTGCAAGATCTGCTGGCGTTTCTATCGGCTCTGCGTGGGAGACATAGTCGGGTGAGGCGAACAGGTTCCACTCCACCACCGCCAGCGAGCGTTGTATCAGTGTCGAATCGGGTAACGGGCCTGTGTGCCCACGTATCGACATGTCGATGCCAGAGGCAACCAAGTCCACGGTCTGGTTGGTCACCTGCTGGAGTACAGTGACCTGCGGATTGTCAGTCATGAAGCGTGCCAGGAGTTCTTTCACAGCAAACTGGGCGACACCCACCGAACAGCTGAACGTTACGGTGCCTGACAGGGTATTCATTTTTCGCTTCAGTTCGGTCTCTGCCAGTTCTACCTGATCGACGGCGGCGCGTGCGTGGCGGTAAAAAACCTCGCCCAACCCGGTGATCCTGATCTGCCGCGTCGTGCGCTGGATCAGCGTTGCCTCAAGGCGTTCCTCCAACTGGGCAATGTGTCGGCTCAGTCGGGATTTGGGGATACCCAGCGCGGCGGCGGCCCGTGTGAACCCCCCTTTTTCAACGACGTGCACAAAGTAGTAGTAGTCGTTCAAGTCGATGGTCGCCATCTCTATTGTTCCAAATATAGGATTAATAAGGCTGATAATGAGGCTTCAAGCCCGGTTTGTCTCGTTTTTATACTCTTACTGCGAATCACTGAATGCAGGAGAGAATGCAATGACGTCGAAGAAATCTGTAGTTGGCCGCATGCCCGAAGTTTCCATGCCACTCACGGGTACTGAAATCTCGCTGG
The DNA here is from genome assembly GCA_964351485.1 of uncultured Halioglobus sp. Lineage (GTDB taxonomy): Bacteria > Pseudomonadota > Gammaproteobacteria > Pseudomonadales > Halieaceae > Marimicrobium. The sequence goes on along the minus strand of CAYGOX010000257.1, from coordinate 4,026 downwards.
GTGGCGGGTTTGATGCCCGGAGCTTTAGGGCCAGGGAGGTTGGAGCCTCGATGGATCCGTTGGTTATGGTTGATCACTACGTGATGACAACGCCCACCTTCGGTGTCCATCCGCATGCTGGTATGTCGGCCGTGTCATTGCTGTTTGAGGATAGCGAGGGCCTTTTTTGGAATCGGGATTCACTGGGCAATGATTTTGATCTGGAACCGGGTGACTTGTACTGGCTCAAGGCTGGAAGTGGTGCGGTGCACGATGAAGCTCCCCGGGCGAACTCGCGAATTCACGGGTTGCAGGTCTTCGTCAACGTGCCTCAGTCTGACCGCTTCGAAGCCCCCGAATCCCTGCTTGTTCGTGCAGGCGACATGCCGGTGATCGAGAGTAGAGATTACCGCGTGCGGGTTGCTCTGGGTGAATCCCATGGCGTCAGGGGGGTGAACTCGCCGTCGGTTCCGATGACGATACTGGACGGCAGCATTGCGCCGGGCGGGGATTTTGTCTACGAAGCGAATGCCAACCGCGGCCTCTGGATACACACGATCGAGGAAGATTTGACTATCGCCGCCTGCGGGCAGGTGAGACTTCTTGCGGCCGGGCAGGCAATCGCCATCAGCGCAGCTGAAAGTACCGAGATTCGTTTGAGCAACCCTGCGGGCAGGCGCGCGCAATTTGCATTGTTCGATGGCGCAAAGATTAACGAGACCTACGTGCAGGATGGCCCGTTCGTTATGGGGACAGCTCAGGAGATTGTGGCTGTCAGGGAAGCGTATTCGGCAGGTCGTCTTGGTGGGATTGGGGAGGGGTGATAGAAAGCGGTGCCCCGCTAGTCGCTCAACAGGGTATTGACCAGCGACCTTTCCAGCTGCCGCGTGATGTCCTTCTCGGTCCAGCCGCATTCGAATCGAAGCAGGCCCCAGGCCTGGACAGAGGTTTGCGCCCAAAAAAAATGGCTGGCCTTTTCCGGTGTCCAGGCGCGGTTCAGCGCGCCATCCTTGCGCAGGCTCGTGGTCAACGTGAGTAATCGCTGTCGAAGTTCATGCATTCGGTCTGCCCAGGCAGCGGCGGATTCCGGATCAGTGTCTCGCAGGCGGATGAGGTCTTTTGCCACCGGATAGATGCGCGGGACAAATGCGAGCCAGGCAGACAGCACGCCGGCCAGTCTCGCGCGCGGATCCTGTAGCGCGAGCGCGTCATCAAAGGCCTCGCTGATTTGAAAACGCTCGTCGGCTCGTTTGACCAGGGCCATCAGCAGCCCTCCGCGCGAGCCGAAGTGAACGTAAACGGCCTGTCGACTGATGCCGGCTGCCCTTGCGATCTCGGAGACCTTCGCGTCGGCGCCCTGTTTTGAAACCAGGTCCCAGGCGGCATCGAGAATTTCTGCCTGCGTTTTCTTGCCTCGAATGTTTTTTGACACGTGTAACATATCCTGCAATAATTGACACGTGTCAATTAAATTGGAATGTTCGATGGACGTCAATGAGACGCTTGTATCCCTGGTGGAGCTTTATGGCAGTGGAGATGACTTTAAGGCGCCAAGGCAAGAGCAGTGGCGCAAAGTCCTTGAACGGGCGCCGGGCGCGCCGCTAACACTTGTGAATCTGTTCAAGTTCGCGCCTGAAGCCGTCTATGGCGATGGTGTCGATGTTGCGAAGGCGAGTGGTGAGGAGGCTTTTGCGCGTTATGCTGCTGTAAGCCTGCCTGCGATGCGTGAAGCGGGGGGAGAGTTCCTCGCCGTGGGCCCTTATGCGGGAAACTTTCTGGGTGAAGATCAAGACTGGGACTTCATTGCAATTGGCAGGTATCCGACGCTCGATGCTTTCCTGCGCCTCTATGAAAACCCGACGTACATCGAGGCGTTCAAGCACCGCAAAGCCGCCGTATCGAAGCAGTCGGTGTTCGTTATAGATGCCTAGCCGCCACCTCGAATTAAGGGGACAGTTTGAATTAAGGGGACAGTTTACTTAATTCTGGAAACAATTAAGTAAACTGTCCCCTTAATTGCTAGATACCGTCGTGCACTAGATCAAAGTGGTCGATATACGCTGAGAAGCGCTCTTTCGCGGCTCCATCGCTTATCCCGTAGGGTGACAGGTCCGCAGGGCGCGCACTGGATTGAGCACTGCGGGGGTTGGCGTCAACCCAGCTTTGCATCGCTCTCTCGGTGCTATCCGACAGGGCAAGATCCGCAGCTTTGTAGATGGAACTGACTGCGGACAGCGGATCATGGACAAAGTCAGCGAATCGAACGTCGATCCACTGCGCCGGCGCACCTTCCTTTCGAAACCTCATCAACCGATCAATGTAATCGCCAAGCAGTTCCAGCATGCTTTCCCCTACTTCCCGTGGGTCCACGTCGTCACTGCGCATGCTGCGAAGCATCACGGCAAGCTTGCAGTTGGACGCAAGTACCTTTAATGGATCGCGGTGAAACTGCACGTAGGTCACATCGGGTAAAACACGATGTAAATCGTCCATAAACAATAGATGCGGTGAGTTTTTAAAAATCCAGCGTTTTGTCGGCCAAGTCGACTGCAGTACTTTGAGTTGTAACGCGTAGTAGTCGTAGGCAGAGCGCATATCCGCCTGATCGCGAACCCAGCGATAATAAGAGGGCACGTGCATGGCGTAGATATCGTGCGGAATCTTTATATCGTTGCTGAGTAACCAGTGACATTCGTCCGGCTCCTGGGGATGCATGAGATGCATGTCCATGACCTCAGGCGGGATAAATTCGAGCTGCGCGGCCTCGCCTGCGATTCGTGGATCGGTTGTCACCGACTCGGGAGTAGGTGGAGGTATTGGAGTCTTCGTGAACCAGCGCAGAAGGGAGCGATTATCCGGATCTCGGTCGAATATCCACCCGGCGGCGGTTTGACCCGTTCTTGGCAGTGTAGCCAGCACAATCGAAGGGCTTATCTGCTGATTATGAATGTGGGGATGGTTCACCACCCATTGCTGAATCATCAGCCGATTTTTCAGGCGGGCATTGACCTCTCCTGAGAGAATCATCCTGCCCATGGGGCTCAGCCGGGCTTCTTCAGCCGCAATTTCGAGGTGCATGGCCAGCGGCTCCTGCCAGCCGTCCGGGCCAAAGTCGTCCAGGCCGGTTTCCCGAGCAGCCTGGGCAATATAATCATCTACCGCCAATAGTGCTTTCATCTAAAGCAAGATAGCACCATAGGACACGATGCACTTGGTGTTTATGAGCACCGCTGGTTTGGGAATTAAGTAAACTGTCCCCTTATTTCAAAAACGATCAGGCCTGACCGCCGCGTCCGTGCCGCCGTCAACCCACATCATCATGCCGGAAACGTAAGAAGCTGCATCACTTAACAGGAAGGAAATTGCGCCGGCCAGTTCCTCCGCTGTTCCTTTTCTGCCCAGCGGGATGGGAAGCAATTCGGCAAACTGTCCGAACTCTTCATCCTTGAGAATGTCTTCAACCATGGGGGTCTGGGTCATACCCGGAACAATGGCGTTTATCCGCACTCCGAGAGGTCCCCACTCAACCGCGCGGTGGCGAATCGCTCGCGCCAGTGCGTGCTTGCTGTACCGGTAGGCTGCGCCGCGGTCGCGTTGCTGCACCAACTCAATACTTCTGGCTTCGTCGCCCGCCAATAATGCCAGCACGAGTTCGTCATCGTAGTCGATATCGAATTGCGAGGAGTTTGACACCAGGCCAATTGCGCAGGCATTGGTTCGACCTTCCATGGCTGGTCGGAATGCGTCAAACAGTTCCACCGAGCCAAAATAGTTGAGCGATAGGGTGACGTCGGCGGCAGAGGATAAACCGCTGAGTCCAGCCGACAGCACTACCGCGTCGATCTCTCCGCCGGCGATTTCCAGGGCGCGATCGATGGCCTGTTGCCGGCCCTCGGCGGTAGACAGGTCGGCGATGATGTCAGCGTCTCTGATATCAATGCAGATGGTCCGATAGCCTTCGGATTCCATCTTGCGTTTGGTTGCCTGTCCAATTCCTGACGCACTGCCGCTGATGACGATGTTTTTCACGATATCTGCTCCTGGATG
>CAYGOX010000256.1:5156-5625 GCA_964351485.1 uncultured Halioglobus sp. | reverse complement strand
ACTGGGTGCACAGGTCAAGGTCGTGCGTAACGACGAGATTTCGGTGGACGAGGTCGCCGCGCTGGCGCCCGAGCGCATTGTCATTTCGCCCGGGCCCTGTACGCCGAACGAGGCGGGTATCTCGATGGCGGTGATCGAGCGGTTTGCGGGCAAGATTCCCCTGTTGGGCATCTGCCTGGGGCACCAGAGTATCGGGCAGGTGTTCGGCGGCAAGGTGGTGCGCGCGCGGCAGGTGATGCACGGCAAGACTTCGCAGATCCATCATTGTGGCGAGGGTGTTTTCCGCGGTCTTAGCCAGCCCTTCGAGGCGACCCGGTATCATTCGCTGGTGGTCGAGCGCGCGTCCCTGCCCGATTGTCTCGAAATTACGGCGTGGACCGAGACGGCTGACGGCGAGATGGACGAGATCATGGGGCTGCGGCGCAGGACCCTGCCCATCGAAAGGGATCAGTTTCACCCCGAATCCACT
>CAYGOX010000256.1:0-5146 GCA_964351485.1 uncultured Halioglobus sp. | reverse complement strand
ATCGAACAGGCGCTCGCTGCGGTAACCGACCGCAAAGACCTTGAACGTGAAGAGATGGCCCAGGTGATGCGTTTGGTTATGTCCGGCGAGGCGACCAATGCCCAGATCGGCGGGTTGCTGGTCGGTCTGCGCATGAAGGGCGAGACGACGCAGGAGATCGCCGGCGCAGCCGAGGTCATGCGCGAGCTGGCGACGCCGGTGACACCGACGGTCGGCAACCTGGTTGACCTGGTCGGTACCGGGGGTGATGGCGCCAACCTGTTCAATGTGTCCACCGCGGCCAGTTTCGTGGTCGCGGCCGCCGGCGCCAACGTGGCCAAGCACGGCAATCGCGGTGTTTCCAGCAGCAGCGGTAGCTCGGATGTGCTGGAACACCTGGGCATGCCGCTGGACCTCGCGCCTGAACAGGTGGCGCGGGCCATCGACGAGGTCGGTGTGGGTTTCATGTTTGCGCCGGCGCATCACAGTGCGATGCGCCACGCGGTGGGTCCGCGTAAGGAACTCGGTCTGCGCACAATTTTCAATGTGCTGGGGCCGCTGACCAATCCCGCCGGGGTGAAGCGCCAGGTTGTCGGCGTCTTTTCGCAGGCATTGTGTGAACCCATTGCCCAGGTCCTGAAAATGTTAGGTGCAGAGCACGTGCTGGTGGTGCATTCGGAAGACGGGCTGGACGAAATCTCGATTGCGGCACACACCTGGGTGACCGAGTTGTACGCCGGCAATATTGAAACGTTCCGCATCAGCCCGGACGAGTTTTCGATCGAAGTGCGCGATCTGGACGGCTTGTCGGTAAACGGTGCCGCGGCGTCCGCGCAACTGATCAAGGCCGCGCTGTCCGGCGACAAGGATCCCGTGGCGCGCACGGCGGCCGACATGCTGGCGTTGAACGCGGGAGCGACGATCTACGTCGCCGACGTGGCCGCGACCCTGGCTGACGGTGTCGCCATGGCCGAGGATGCCCTGGCCAGTGGGCTGGCGGCGCAGAAGCTGCAGGAATTTATCGACTTCACACAACTGATGCGTTCGGAGGGCTAGTCGAGTGACAGCCAGTCAACCACCGACGATCCTGCGCAAGATTCTCAAGCGCAAGGCAGAAGAAGTGGCGGAGCGTCGGCAGCGTGTGTCTGTCACCGAGCTTGAATCGCGTATCGGCAGTTTGCCGCAGGCCCGCGGTTTCGCCGCCGCGTTGCAGGCGCAGGTAGGCCGGCGCCAGGCGGCGGTGATTGCAGAGGTAAAGAAGGCGTCACCGAGCAAGGGTGTGATCCGCGAGGACTTCGAGCCGGCGGCTATTGCCCGCAGCTACGCGGCCGGCGGTGCAACCTGCCTGTCGGTACTGACCGACGTGGATTTTTTCCAGGGTGCTGACGAATATCTCCAGCAGGCCCGCGAGGCCTGCGATCTGCCGGCACTGCGCAAGGATTTTACTGTTGATCCCTACCAGGTGGTCGAGGCCCGGGCCATCGGCGCCGATGCCATTCTGCTGATTGTTGCCGCACTGGACGATACCCAGCTTCGGGAGCTTGCCGCCACGGCGCAGGAGTACGCCCTGGATGTCCTGGTGGAAGTACACGATCGCGAGGAGCTCGAGCGCAGCCTCGAACTGACCACGCCGCTGATTGGTATCAACAACCGCGATCTGCATACCTTTGATACGCGCCTGGAAACGACGCTGGAATTGTTACCGCACATTCCCGATGAGCGGCTGGTGATCACCGAGAGCGGGATTCACACGCCCGCGGATGTCGCCGTGATGCGCGACCACAACGTGCTGGCGTTTCTGGTGGGAGAGGCGTTCATGCGCTCGCCCGAACCGGGCGAGCGTTTGCAGGAATTATTTTTCGAGCAGTAGCGGCGGTGCGCTAGCGCGTGCCGTACACCACCATGGTCTTGCCCGAGACCGAAACCAGTCCGTCCTGCTCCAGGTTTTTCAGAACCCGACCGGCCATTTCGCGCGAACAGCCCACGATCTTGCCCAGCTCCTGACGGGTGATCTTGATCTGCATGCCGTCTGGATGGGTCATGGCATCGGGTTCTTTGCACAGGTCGAGCAGGGTGTGTGCGATGCGGCCTGACACGTCAACAAACGCCAGGTCGCTCAGCTTGCGCGTGGTCTGGCGCAGGCGAGCGCCGAGCTGGCGGGAGACGGCGTAGAGAATGTCGGGAAACTGGTGGCGGATCTGGTGGAAGCGCTCGTAGGAGATCTCGGCAACCTCGCACTGCGTTTTCGCCACGACCATGGCGCTGCGCACGGGCGGTTCGTCGTCGAACAGACCCATCTCACCGACAAAATCACCCGGGTTGAGGTAGGCCACGACGAGCATGTGGCCCGGCTCGGCGTCATCCTCGACCTGGACTGACACGGAACCATCGAGAATCAGGTACAGCGTGTTACCTGGATCTCCCTGTTTCAGTATGCTGCTTTTGGCTTTGTAGTCCTTCCGCTGACAGTGACGGAGGAAGTTTTCGACGTTGGGCAGAGTCTGGGTGATTTGTGGCTTGAGCAAGGCCTGATCTCCATTTTTGGATTGTTTTTCTGGATTCTAACCCGATCGGCCGGCAAGTAAAATGTAACTTGTTGTGCTAAGCTTGCGCGCCTTTTCGGGGCATCAGAGGACGGAAAACGCATCGTGAAAGCGACAGTGAAGTGGACAGACGGCGCCATGTTTGTGGGTGAATCCGGCAGCGGACACACCGTTGTGATGGATGGTCCCGAAGATCTCGGCGGGCGAAACCTCGCTGCCAGGCCCATGGAAATGCTGCTGATGGGCACCGGCGGCTGCTCGATTTACGATGTCCTGAGCATGCTCAAGAAATCACGGCAGAAGGTTATAGACTGCCGCGTTGATATGCAGGCCGAGCGCGCCGATGCCGTGCCCGCAGTGTTTACACGTATCAACATGCACTTCGTCGTGACCGGCATCGACCTCAAGGAAAATCACGTGAAACGGGCAGTGGAGTTGTCGGCTGAGAAATACTGCTCGGCGTCCATCATGCTCGGCGCCGCGGGTGTGGAGATGACCCACTCCTACGAAATCGTCCCCTTCGAGGAATGAGTTTCTTTCAGATCCGGTAGCTGCTGCCCGTCATCAGGCGGGATACGTTCGTCATTGCATCCTTCACCGCGTCGGGGAATTGCTCGCCGCCCGCAGCCAGCGCGTTGTCGCCGTGACGCTGTTCGTCCTCAAGCATCTGTTGCAGGATCAGCTGCGATTTCCGGTCGCGCTCGGGCAGGGATTGCAGGTGGTCGCGCAGGTGATTGCACACGCGTTCCTCGGTCGCCGCGACAAAACCCAGGCTGACCTTGTCACCGATCGCCCCGGCTACTGCACCCAGTGCAAACGAAGACGCGTACCAGAGCGGATTGAGAACGCTGGGGCGCGCGTCAAGTTCCCGCAGCCGTTCTTCACACCACACCAGGTGATCCACTTCCTCCTGCGCGGCCTGTTCCATTTCCTCGCGTACATCGGGCAGCTTCGCGGTCAGTGCCTGGCCCTGGTAGAGGGCCTGGGCGCAGACCTCACCGGTGTGGTTGACACGCATCAGTCCGGCGGCGTGCCGGCGTTCGGGCTCGGAGAGTGTCGCTTCGGTGTGGCCTTCAGCAGGCGAGGGGCGCGCGGCGCGATTGCCACGGCTGGTCACCGTGCGCATGACCGAGTCGGCCTCGGTGATGAGTTTGTCGATAAAGGAGAGCTGTCGTTGACGCATGCCTTTTAACCGTCGACCTTACCTGCCCTCATTGTAGCGGGCGATGGCGCGCCATCCAATGTCGCGCCGCAGCGTGACGCCGTCCCAGCAAATGGTGTCGACGGCGGCGTAGCAGTCGCGCTGCGCCTGCGCGATGTTGTCGCCCAGTGCGGTGACGCACAGTACACGGCCGCCGCTGGTCACGATGGCGTCGCCCTCCTGCGCGGTGCCGGCATGGAAGACCTTGATGTTGTCGCCGCGCTCGGCGTCCAGCCCGCGGATCTCGGTGCCCTTGGCATAGCTGCCGGGGTAGCCGCCGGCGGCCAGGACCACGCCGATGGCGCAGCGCGCGTCCCACTGTGCCTCGGTCTTGTCGAGCTGTCCGTCCAGCGCCGCGTTACACAGGGCGACGAGGTCCGACTGCAGGCGCACCATGATCGGTTGTGTCTCGGGATCGCCGAAACGGCAGTTGTACTCGATCACCTTCGGCTCGCCGTCGGCGTCGATCATCAGTCCGGCATACAGGAAACCGGTGTAGTCGTTGCCCTCGGCGGCCATGCCGGCCACTGTGGGACGGATCACTTTCTCCATGATGCGCGCGTGCACGGCCTCGTCCACCACCGGCGCGGGCGAGTAGGCGCCCATACCGCCGGTGTTGGGGCCGGTATCGCCCTCGCCAATCCGCTTGTGGTCCTGGCTGGTGGCCATCGGCAGGATGTGCTGGCCGTCTACCATGACGATAAAGCTGGCTTCCTCGCCGTCGAGGAACTCCTCGATCACCACCCTGCAGCCGGCCTCGCCGAAGGCGTTCCCAGAAAGCATGTCGGTGACCGCGGCCTCAGCCTCTTCGAGGGTCTGCGCGACAATCACGCCCTTGCCCGCTGCCAGTCCGTCGGCCTTGACCACGATGGGTGCGCCCTGTTCGCGCAGGTAGGCCAGCGCTGGCTCCACTTCGGTGAAATTGGCGTAGGCCGCCGTCGGGATGTCGTGCCGCGCGAGAAAATCCTTGGTGAAGGCCTTGGAGCCTTCCAGTTGCGCGGCGCCCCGGCTCGGGCCGAAGCAGCGCAGGTTGCGCTCGGTGAAGTAGTCCACCACGCCTTCGACCAGCGGGGCTTCCGGTCCGACAATGGTCAGGCCGACATCGTTGCCTTCGGCGAACGCGGCCAGTCCGGCGAAATCCATGACATCCAGCGCCACGTTCTGCAGGCCCGGCTCGGTCGCCGTGCCGGCATTGCCGGGCGCGACAAAGACGGTGTTCACACCCTCGGCCTGTGCTGCTTTCCAGGCCAGCGCGTGTTCGCGCCCGCCGCTGCCGATGACCAGAACGTTCATGCGTGCTTCTCCGTGACTCAGTCGTTTAGCGTATGTGTGGCGATATTGTAGCGATGGCGCGGGGGCGGCGTCGCGCGCCCCGCGGGTACTCCGGTCAGTGCCGGAAGTGGCGCATCCCGGTGAACACCAT
>CAYGOX010000255.1:0-5640 GCA_964351485.1 uncultured Halioglobus sp. | reverse complement strand
GTTTGATCAGGTAGATACGCCCGCGGGGACTGTCGCGTTCGTCGCGCGTATCGAGGCAGGTCGGGCAGGTTTCGAGGCAGAAACCGCAGTGCACGCAGGCGCTGGTGAGCGCGCGGGCTTCCTCGCCTTCGTCGGTCCCGGCGAACTTGGGGTGAAGTTCCACATGCATGTCAGCGGGCCCTACAGCGCCGGATACAGCCGGCCGGGGTTGAGTATTCCCGCCGGATCGAAGGCGCGCTTGAGGCGCTTGTGAATGCGGGCGGTCACAGGGTCCGGCTCCGGTCGCACCGGGGCATGGCGGTCGCCGCCACTGAAGCACACAACGTGACCGCCGTGGCGATGGCAATATCGCTGTAGTTCGTCCATCGCCTTCTCCGAACGCAGCCAGCGCGGGGCGCCGCCCCAGTCGATCACAGCCGGCGCGAGACCCGCGGTAATCGGGGCTGTGCTGCCCAGTGACAGGCGCCAGAGCGGTGCCGGTCCGGCGAAAAATGGGAGGGTGCACTCGCGCAGGGCGCTCCAGGGAGCGTCTGCCGGGTCAACGGTATCACCGCCCCATTGGCGCGCGGTATGCGTCACGGCGGTGTGCGCGCCGGACAGCCGCAGGTACAGCGCGCCGTCGAACCAGCAGGCGCCCGCGAGAGGTTTGGGTTCTCCCGCGCGCCGATTCATGACATCGATGGCCGCGCTGGCGTCCAGGGTGTAGCGCAGTGTCAGGGTCGATTCGGGCAGCGGCATGACTTTCAGGCTGATTTCGGTCAACACGCCCAGCGTACCCAGCGCGCCGGCCTGCGCCCGTGACACGTCGTAGCCCGCCACGTTCTTCATGACGCGTCCGCCGAAATGCAGCTTCTCACCGCTGCCGTTAATCAGTTGCACGCCCAGGACGTAATCGCGGATGGAGCCGGCCCAGGGCCGGCCGGGTCCGGACAGGTTGCTCGCCAGTGTGCCACCGAGCGTTGCTCTTCCGGCGCCGGCGGGAGGATCGCAGGCCAGGTGTTGTCCCTCGGCGGCTGTGATCGCCTGCAGCGCTTCGATGCGGGTGCCCGCCCGCGCAGTCAGCACCAGTTCCTGCGGGCTGTAGTCGACGATGCCAGCGTGGGTGGAGACGGGCAGGGGCGTGCCTTCGATCGCGCGACCGAGTATCTCGCGCTTGCTGTCGCCGCCGACAATGCGCAGTGCCTGGCCCTTCGCCGCCGCCCGGCGGACGGTGTCGGCCAGTTCGTCGGCAATATCGGCGCCTGGGTCAATCCGCTGCCGCTCAGTCATGCTGGTGCCTTGACGGCAGGGCGCGGTACTCCTGGCAGCGCTTGAGGATCGGTATCCCCTTGCCCGGGTTCAGCGTCAGCTCAGGATCGAACGCGGCCTTGATGTCTTCGAGCTGGTGTAACTCTGCCTCGCTGAACTGGTGCGACATGCTGCGCAATTTTTCCACGCCCACGCCGTGCTCCCCGGTGAGGCAGCCGCCCACGGCCACCGACAACCGCAGTATGTCTGCGCCGAAGGATTCGGCGCGCCGAACCTGTCGGGCATCGCTGGCATCGAACAGGATCAGTGGGTGCAGGTTGCCGTCGCCGGCGTGGAAGACGTTGGCGACGCGCAGTTGGTAGCTCTCGGAGAGTCGCGCGATTTCCTCCAGCACGTCGGCAACGCGACTGCGCGGGATGGTGCCGTCCATGCAGAAATAGTCAGGCGACAATCGCCCGACCGCCGGGAAGGCCGCTTTGCGGCCCTTCCAGAGCAGTGCCCGGTGCGCCTCGTCCCGCGCCTGTACCACGGTAGTGGCACCGAGCTGCAACAGCAGCGACGAAACCTGTTCGGCGTGTTGCAGGGCTTCTTCTTCGGTGCCGTCCACCTCGCATAACAGGATCGCGGCCGCGTCACGCGGATAACCCGCGTGCACGAAATCCTCCGCGGCCTGGATCGCGAGCCGGTCCATCATTTCAAGACCGGCCGGGATGATGCCCGCAGCGATAATGGCGCCCACCGCGTCGCCGGCGGTTCGCACTGAATCGAAGCCGGCCATAATCAGTTGGGTTTTTTCCGGCAGTGGCAGCAGTTTCACCGTCACCTCGGTGACGATGCCGAGCATTCCCTCTGAGCCGGTCATCAGCGCCAGCAGGTCGTAACCCGCGCTGTCGAGCCCGAGGCCGCCAACGGTAAATTCCTCGCCCTCAACGGTCAGCACTTTCAGCGACATCAGGTTGTGGGTGGTCAGCCCGTACTTGAGACAGTGCACGCCCCCGGAATTCTCGGCGACATTGCCGCCAATCGTGCACGCGATTTGCGACGAGGGGTCGGGACCGTAGTACAGCCCGTGGCGCGCCGCGGCGGCGGAGATACCCAGGTTGCTTACCCCCGGTTGTACCGTGGCGGTGCGCGCCAGCGGATCGATGGCGAGAATACGGTCCAGTTTGGTCAGCCCCAACAGGACGCCTTCGGGGTGTGGCATGGCGGCCGCGCACAGTCCGGTGCCGGCGCCGCGTGCCACTACGGGCACACCGAGTGCATGGCAGATACGCAGCACCTCGCGGACCTGCGCGGGGGTTTCTGGCAGCGCCACCGCCAGCGGCAGATCGCGGTAAATCGGCAGGGCGTCACACTCGTACGGGCGCTGTGATTCCGTATCGGTAATCAGTGATGCTGGCCCCAGGCAGGCACGCAACCGGGCGAGAAGGGCATCGCGATCGACGGGGTTGAGTTTGCCGGGGTATGTTCTCTCCGCTTGATCGAAATGATGAGCGTTCATCCGGTTCCCCAATAAGTTATCTTAGGCGTTTCAGGTTCAATTAAACCACGAAACGATAGATGGAAGGTTGCCTTTGGCTGGTGAAACACGACAAGACCGCACGAGAGGAAAAATGCCATGAAAAAAGTATGCCTGGTGATTGGTGCCGGCGCGGGAATCGGCGGCAGCGTCGGGCGCAAGTTTGCGCGCGAGGGCTATCATGCCGCGCTGTGTCGCCGCAGTGATAGCGAAGGACTGGACCGTCTGGTCGATGGCATCACGGCCGAGGGCGGCAGCGCCAGTGGACATCTGGTGAACGCCGTGGAGGAGGGTGCCATCGAAGCGCTCGTGGCCGAGGTGGAGGCCATTGGGCCAATCGAGGTCGTGTTGTTCAATCTCGGCGCTCAGATCGGAAATCGCTCCCTGGAAGACACCAGTCTCAAAGTATTCGAGTTGGGCTGGCAGATGGCGTGCATGGGACTGTTTCGCCTGGCGAAAGCGTTGGTGCCGCTGATGGTGCGGCGGGGGAGCGGGACGCTGCTCGTGACCTCCGCGACCGCGGCGGTCCGCGGTAATGCCGGCCAACATTCGCACGCGGCGGCCATGGGTGGACGGCGCATGCTGTGCCAGACGCTGAATGCCGAGTACGCGTCTGCCGGCATTCACGTGGTACACATCCTGATAGATGGCGCGGTGGATGCGCCCGATACGCTGGGCAAAATGCTCGGTCCCGAACTGTATGAGCAATTGCGGAATACGCGGGGCAAGGAACACGACGGTTTGCTGTTGCCCGAAGAAATGGCCCAGACCTACTATCACATTGCGCACCAGCATCGCTCGGCCTGGACGCACGAACTGGATCTGCGGGCGTATTCAGATCTCGCGTGGTGGAATCACGCGCCCTAGCGCTTAGAGGTGGACCACGACCTGCCGGGTGCCGGCGTGATGGCGGTGCTCCCACAGGTAGATACCTTGCCAGGTACCCAGTAGCAGTCGCCCCCGGCGAAAGGGAATGCTCAACTGCGTCGCGGTGAGCGCCGCCTTGATATGCGAGGGCATGTCATCGGGCCCTTCGAACGTGTGCGTATAGAGCGGGTCATTCTCTGGCACCAGTCGGTTGAGCCAGTTCTCGAGGTCGACGCGCGCGCTGTCGTCCGCGTTTTCCTGGATCAGCAGGCTCGCTGAAGTGTGGCGCAGGAACAGGGTACACAGGCCCTCGTCCTGCCCGCTGCGTTCAACCACGGGTGCGATCAGTGCGGTGATCGGGTGCAGGCCCTGTCCGCGGACGGGGATGGAGAGTTCTTCAATCAAGCGTGACTCCGACACGGGCTTCGGATGGCGTTCGGGCGGCGCGCCCGGTATTGCTGGTTTGAGGATTTATCCTACAAAAAACTCTCTTGCGCGCCTAGGGCGTCGCGCCGCCCTCGGGCGTGGTCGGCGCTAGAGTCGCCGGGGGAAATATGGCATAACACCGGACCCTATACAGACCCCGATGGAGTGCACGATGGAGAATTTTTCAGGAAAAGTAGCGGTAGTGACCGGTGGCGCAAGCGGCATTGGCCGTTCGCTGGTCAAGGAACTGCTCGCCGCCGGCGCGAAAGTGGTGATCGCCGATGTCGAGCAGAGTGCGCTGGACAAGGTCACCGCAGAGTTTGCCGATGCTGGTGACGTGCGCGGCCAGGTGACCGACGTCGCCAGTTCTGATTCAGTGAATGCGCTGGCGGACTTTGTCTACGACACCCACGGCGCCTGCCACGTGTTGTTCAACAACGCCGGCGTCGCTGCCCCCTCGGCAAATGTCTGGGAGACCACCGAAAACGACTGGGCCTGGGTGCACGGCGTGAATGTCACCGGTGTGATGAACGGTATCCGCGCCTTCGTGCCGCGTATGATTGCCGGCGGCGAAGAGGGGCATGTCATCAACACCTCGTCCGGTGATGGCGGCATCTCACCGCTGCCGTACCAGTCTGTCTACGCGTCCAGTAAAGCGGCGGTGTCGTGCATTACTGAATGTCTCGAAGCGCAGCTGCAGAGCGAAGGCACGAAGCTCGGTGCCTCGATCTTTTATCCCTCCGGTGGTCTGCTCAACACCGGCATCTGGACGACCGACCGGAACCGTCCGGCCGAACTGGCGCGCGAAAAGCCATACGATCCGGTACCGACAGTCGAAGATTTCCAGAAGGCCGCACAGGCCGCCGGCATGGAACTGGAATTCCAGGACCTGGATGAGCTGGCGCGTTACTGCCTGCAGGGCATTCTCGACAAACGCTTCGTGATCATGATCCGGGTGGAGGAGGCCGAGGCCACCCTGCGCGAACGCGCAGCACGCATCGGGCGCGCCGAGCTGCCGATCGATCAGGCGGAAATTCCGCAGCTCTAGCGCAAGCGCTGTCCAGCGGGCCGAGGCAGCGAATGCTGCACCCGGGGCGGTTACGCCTTCGGGTGCAGTTGTACCGGCATGTAGGTATAGCCGTGGACGAAGGACGATACTGTCCGCTGCGGTTCTTCCATCACCTCGATCCGCTCAAAGCGGGCGAGTATCTCCTCCCACAGAACTCTCAGCTGTAGTTCTGCCAGGCGATTGCCCATACAGCGGTGAATGCCGAACCCGAACGCGAGATGTTTGCGGACATTCTCTCGCTCGATATCAAACCCGTTGGGGTTCTGCGTAAAGCGTTCATCGCGATTTCCCGACACGTACCACATTACGACCTTGTCCCCGGCGCGGATTTGCTGGCCGCGCAGCTCGGTGTCGACTTTCGCGGTACGGCGCATATAGGCCAGCGGCGTCTGCCAGCGGATGGTCTCCGAGACCATGCTGTCGATCAGGTCAGGGTTCGCCTTCAATTTGGCGAACTGGTCGGGGAACCGGTGCATGGCGTAGGTGCTCGCGGTCATCGTGCTGCGCGTGG
>CAYGOX010000254.1:0-5663 GCA_964351485.1 uncultured Halioglobus sp. | reverse complement strand
CTGGGCGTTGTGCTGGAGGAAACCGGCAGGACACTGACGGCCTCCCCGCTGTTCGCCACCGCGGCAGTGGGCGCCTCCGCACTCCTTCTGGGCGGCACCGAAGCGCAGAAGGAAAGCGGTCTGACCGCCATCGCCAACGGCACCCACACCTTCGCACTGGCCGTGGACGAATCACACCACCACCAGCCAACCAACATCGCAACCCGGGCCGAAGCCCAGGGCGATGATTTTGTGCTCAACGGCAGCAAGACGTTTGTGCTGGACGGACACAGCGCAGACACGCTGATTGTCGTTGCCCGCAGCAGCGGCCAGACGACGGACGCAGACGGGATCACCCTGTTCCTGGTGCCACGCGAGACCGCTGGCGTAACGGTCCAGCGCACGATCATGATGGACAGCCGCACCTGTGCCAACGTGGAACTGGAGGACGTAAAGGTCGGACGTGACGCTGTGTTGGGCGAAATCGACAAGGGCTGGAGCGTACTGGAACCCGTGCTCGATCGCGGCCGCATTGCAATCGCCGCCGAAATGCTCGGCACGGCGCTGGAACCCTTCGAGCGTACCGTGGCCTACCTGGAGCAGCGCGAGCAGTTCGGCGTGCCGATCGGCTCATTCCAGGCGCTGCAGCACCGCGCGGCGCACATGCAATCCGAACTGGAACTGGCCCGCTCCGTCATCCTGCAGGCGCTGTCCTGCATCGACGAATCGCCAGAGCAGTTGCCGGTAATGGCCAGCCTCGCCAAGGCACAGCTCAACGAACTGGTAAAACTTGTTACCAACGAAGCCGTGCAGATGCACGGTGGTATCGGTGTCACCGACGAACTCGAGATCGGGTTCTTCCTGAAGCGGGCGCGCGTCGCCATGCAGGTTTTCGGCGACACCGGTTTTCACGTGGACCGTTATGCCACACTCAACGGCTACTAACTCACCTGACAGAGGATCTACAGAACATGGAAACCAGCGATAAAATTGCCGCTGTTCACAAGTACGTTGAAGCTTTCGACAAGCAGAGCATCGATATCATCCGGGAACTGTACGCTGACGATGCGACCGTGGAGGACCCGGTGGGCTCCGACCTGCACGTCGGGATCGACGCGGTCTGCGCATTCTACGAAGGCGCACTGGGTGCCGGGGCCAAACTGGTCCTGACCGGTGAGCCGCGCTGCGCGGGCAACGCGGTCGCGTTCCCCTTCCGGGTAGAGGTGCCCGGCATGAAAGTTGAAATCATCGACGTCTTCGAATTCAACGACCAGGGCAAGGTCACCAGCATGCGCGCCTACTGGGGTGAGAACAATACGGTGACCGGCTAGACCCCGGTCACCCCCGCTCCCGCAGCGGCCTAGAAGTTATAGCCCGCCGAGATACCCCACAGCCTGGGCTCCAGCAGAAACTGGTTGGTCGCCAGACCGACATTCTGGTCGCCCAGGTACTGCCCGGTGACATGATCGTCGTCGAGCAGGTTGCGTCCCCAGACCTCCGCATACCAGGTACCATCGGCGCTGAACAGCGTCAGTGTGCCGTTCCACACATCCCAGCTGTCGAGCTTGTCGTTGGGCGCATTAAACACCCGCGTATAGAACTCGTCCTGCCAGTAGTAGTTGGTGGAGGCCAGCACTTCCATGCCATTGTCCAGGCGCCAGCTGTAGGCGACGCCGAGATTGACCGAGAACTCCGGGGAGTTGGGTAGCGTATTGCCCTTGAGATTGGTGGGCAGCCCGTCACAGGGCGGAATGCCGTTGGGGCAGCCCGGCCCGATATACTGGTTGTTGAACGGCGTGCTGATAATATTTTCCGTGGTTCCGGTCAGGTTGATATTCGCCGGGTCGACGGTCTCACCGTCTTCCATTTCGGTATCAAGCCACGCGAGGTTGGCGCTGAACCGCCAGTGCTCGTCGGGAATAAAAATAAACTCGCCCTCAAAGCCCTGGATCTTCGCGTCGAAGTTTTCGTTCAACGCGGTCTGGTTGGTGATCTTGGCAATCTGGAGCCCTTCATAGTCGTAGTAGAAGTAGGTCATGTTGGCCTGGAGCGAGTCGTCCAGGAACCGCCCCTTCACCCCGAACTCGATGGCGTTGATGTACTCCGGATCGAATTCCGCGAGACCGGGATCACCCGTGACGGGATCGAGGATCGGAGATTCGGCGGAAATCGGGTTGAACCCGCCACTCTTGTAGCTGCGCGACAGCGTCACGTAGGCCATCACATCGTCGGTCGCATCCCAGGTCACGTTCAGCTTGCCGGTAGGTTCGTCCCACTCCCCTTCAAACGCGTTGAACCCGCCGTCCGGGTCTGCCGGGTTATCCAGGAACTCCAGGTAGATGGTGCGCTGCATGGAGGACTTTTTCTCCTCGGTGTAACGCGCGCCCAGCGTCACCAGAATATCTTCGCGCGCCTGCCAGTAAAGTTCGCCGAAGACCGCCCAGGTTTCCAGTTTGTAAGGGTTGGTTTCATTGTCGAACAGCCGCGCCGAGGGCGTGATGCCCAGCGTCTCGCCAACGATCTCAATCGCCGCTGAGTAAATCTGGTAGTGGGTTTCACCCTCGTAGTCGAGGTAGAAACCGCCGACCATGAAGTTCAGGTCGCCGTCGTAGTCCGAAGCCAGTCGCAATTCCTGGCTCCACTGCTCGGGCTCGGTGGTCGAACGGTCGTTGTTGTAGGAGCGATCTGTCTCGATCAGGCCGTCCGGGCCACGGTTGACGACAACGTTCACCGGCCAGGGCTCGGAGGCCACGGTGAAATCGTAGTCGTTCCGTGCATCCAGGCTGGACTCGTGGTAGCCGGTCACAGAGGACAGCGTGTAGTCACCCAGATCCCAGTCCATCTCGAGTGAGATCATCGTATCCTCAACTTCGTAGATGGGATCAAAGTCGAAGAACTGTTCGCGCGGATTCGCGTTGTTCGGCGAATTGATGAAATCATCGACCGGGAAGGACAACCCCGTCGCAGGTACGACGAAGGTATTTAGCAGGAACGCCGTGGCCCCGGCCCCGCTGTGGGAGTTCTGGTCGGCCAGCCCGGTGGGCAGGCACCCGAGCACGCCGTCGGGGTCGCGCAGGCAGCGCTGATTACTGCCGCGCATACGGTCGGAGTCTTCCTCGAAGTAGTTGATCGTCAGGGTCGCCTCGAAGTTGTCGCTCGTGAAGGCGGTGCTGGAACGCACCGAGTACATGTCGCGACCGTCGATATCGTTACCGGTAAACAGGTTGTCGACGAATCCGTCGCGCTCGTTGTAGAACACGGAAAAACGCTGGGCCCACTGATCGTTGATCGGGATATTCAAGGCGCCCTTGATCTTGCGATGACTGTAGTCGCCCAACTCGACGTTGATATTGCCGCCAAACTCCGCCTCGGGTTTCCGCGTGATGAAGTTGACGACGCCGGCGGTGGTGTTGCGCCCGTACAGCGTGCCCTGGGGGCCGCGCAGGACCTCGACGCGTTCAGCGTCGTAGTACTCGATCTCAAAAATCCTGCCATTGTTCAGGTAGACCCCGTTGAAGTGGACACCTGCGCCGCTGTCCGTGGCCGACCCCACCGCGAGGTTGCCGATACCGCGCAGGGATATCTGGGCCGTGGTGAAGTTGCCCTTGCTCATCAACATGTTCGGTACGTTGAACTGCATATCCAGCGGTTTGTTGATCAGCGCGCGGTCCAGCTCGGCGCCACTGAAAGCCGATACGGCGATCGGCGTGTCCTGTACCGTGGTTTCACGTTTCTCGGCCGTGACCACCACCTCTTCGAGGCGCATCTGGGCCTGGGAAATAGCCGGGGTAAAAAGGACAGGGGCAAGGGCAACAGCCAGCAATTTTCTTGCGGGTTTCATCGGGACGCTCCAATTTATTGTTATGAGAGTCAGAAACTACAAGACTAGCAAAAAGGTCGGCAACGCGCACACCCGGTATTGACCCGGATGGACATCGAAAACGCCTGGACTGGTCAGTGGTAAAGCAGGGGTGAAAAAAAGTGGCTGGTCAGCCGAATTTGGCGCGGGGCTCCTCCGTCCACTGGAAAGTCGCCGCGTAGCGTTCGATCCATTCCAGGGCGGCCTCGTCGGGGGTCATCTCGCGACCGGTGTCACGCAGCACCCGCTGACGGTATTTTTCAATCTGGAAGCACTGCGACTCCATCCGTGCCCGAAACGCGTCCTTTGTCACCGCTGTGCCTGCCTCTTGCTGCCTGTCGATCATCGGCTCTTATTATCCCCACCGCGGAGCGCAGAATGACAAGTTCATAGCGCGGGGGCGTATGCCGTACACGCATTTTAGAGAAACACCGTGACGCGGGACACGTCCCGCGCCCCGGATTCACCCGGATTGTGCACTAGTACCATAACGAGAGGCCCCCGGCGCGCTACCCGGCGGCGCCGCTTCAACTTATTGACCGTTAAGGTAGCGCTCGGTGAGTTTGTCGATGGACCAGGAGTCGGGCTTCTGGCTCGGCGGGTACTCGGCGAAGGTCTGCAGGTACAGCGCCGTTGTCGCTGTCCCCAGGTAGCCCTGTGCTGCCTTGTCGATCACCCAGTCCCAATAGGTGTTGGAATGTTCGTCGGCCCGCTCATACGGGTCGCGGCGCAGGTTGAACAACTTGAACAGGCGCAGCGTGACAAAGGGCTCGGCCCACAGGGCCATGGTCTTTGCACGGTTTTCCGCGTACACCACCTTCCAGTCGCCCACGCGCACGGCAACCGGCATCGCCGCGTCGTTGTGATAGATAAACTCCCGGCGAGGCCCCTGTTTCGCTGCGCCGGTCAGGTAGGGAAGGAAATTGTATCCGTCCAGATGCAGCTTCGAGGTCTTGTTGCCGATGCGCTTGCCGCGCAGCAGGTCCTGCTTGAGATCCGGGTCGCCTGCCGCCGCGACCAGCGTCGGCATCCAGTCCAGGTGCGACATCACCGCGTTGGAGACCTGGCCCGCCGCGATCTTGTCGGGCCAACGGACCATGGCCGGCACCCGGTAGGCACCTTCCCAGTTGGAGTTTTTCTCGCTGCGAAACGGTGTGATACCCGCGTCCGGCCAGGTGTTGTAGTGCACCCCGTTATCGGTGGAATAGAACACGATGGTGTTTTCGGCAATGCCCAGCTCATCCAGCTGGTCGAGCATTTGTCCGACCAGCTCGTCGTGCGCCACCATCACGTCGTTGTAGAAGTCCTGCCCTGATTTGCCCAGGTGCTTGGCGGCCGGGTGCGTCCTGAAATGCATGCCCGTGGTGTTGACCCAGACGAAGAACGGCGTGTCGGCCTTGACCGACTTGTCCACAAACTGTTGCGCCGCCGCGATGAACTCCTCGTCGGCGGTTTCCATCCGCTTGCGGGTCAGTGCGCCGGTGTCCTCGATACGGCCATCCGCGTAGGAGCGGATAACGCCACGCGGCCCGAACATCTTGCGGAACATCGGGTCCTTCGGGTAATCCACGTCCTCGGGCTCTTCCTCCGCATTGAGGTGATAGAGGTTGCCGAAGAACTCATCGAAGCCGTGATTGGTGGGCAAGAATTCGTCCTTGTCGCCCAGGTGGTTCTTGCCGAACTGGCCTGTCGCGTAGCCGTGGGTCTTGAGCACAGCTGCCAGGGTGATATCGCGCGGCTGAATACCCAGCTCCGCACCCGGTAAGCCGACCTTGCTCAGGCCCGTGCGTAGCGGTGACTGGCCAGTAATGAAGCTGGAGCGGCC
>CAYGOX010000253.1:3137-5666 GCA_964351485.1 uncultured Halioglobus sp. | reverse complement strand
GCGAATGCCGGGATCAAAACCCGGTGCCTTGCCACTTGGCGACACCCCAATAATGTCGTCGGTTCAGCGCAATGCCCTGCTGCCCGGAGTCTCGTTGATGCCCTGCGCGACGATGCTCGTCCACTGGGCCGGGAGCTCCGCCTGGGCGGCTCTGGCCTGCGCCTGGGTCCCGAACTTCACGAAGACGGCAGCGCCGGTACCCGTGAGTCGTGCCTCGCCAAAATTATCCAGCCGTTTCAAGGCCTTATCCACTTCGGGATAGAGGCGTCGAACGAGGTTTTGGCAGTCGTTGCGGGAGTCCCCGGCGAAAAAGGCCGCCATTTTGATGGGCTTGGAGTCGCGTGTCAATTCTCGGTGGGAAAATATTTGGGCGGTGGCGACATGGCAGGGCGGCAGCACGATCAGAAACCAGTCGCACGGCAGGTCGATCGGGGTGAGAATCTCGCCGATGCCCTCGGCCCAGGCGGTGCGACCGCCGACAAAGACGGGTACATCGGCGCCCAGCGTGGCGCCCAGTGCCTGCAGCTGCGCATTGCTGTGGCCAACCTTCCACAACCGGTTCAGGGCCAGCAGCGTTGTCGCCGCGTCGGAGCTGCCGCCGCCGAGACCGCCGCCAGTGGGAATCGCTTTCTCAAGGTGAATATCCACGCCATATGTGCCGTGTTGCAGCAGTTGGGCGGCACGGGTCACCAGGTTGTCCTGGGGCGCGACACCGATATCCGTACCGGTCAGGCGAACACTTCCGCTGTCGTTGGGCGTGAAGTGCAGCGTATCGCCCCAGTCCAGTAGCTGGAAGACCGTTTGCAGCTCGTGGTAGCCGTCGTCCCGCTGCCCCGTGATATGCAGGAACAGGTTGAGCTTGGCCGGCGCCGAGAGAACCATCGTATCGTCTGCCATCAGCCGGCCAGGTCGCGCCAGCTGCGCAGGATCACCTTCATGCGCATCCCGTCGCGCTCGGCGACGATCCGGGTGGGCAGGAGCGTGTCTTCGAACAGGTCGTAGGCGTCGTAGGTAATTACCCAGCCGTCCTGTTCCAGCGCCTGCAGGGTGTTGGCTTCGGGGGTGAGGGTGATGTTCTCAACGGTGTAGTCGGGGGAGGGCAGGCCCTTGAGCCAGTACGGCAGCGCCTGCAGCGGCAGTGCCCAGCCGGTATTGAGAAAAATGGCCTCCGGTGTGGAGATGTCGAGGGTGCGCACCTCGCTGCCCTGTTCCACGACCAGCGCGCGACCATCGCTGTGTACGTGCGTGGTGCCCATGCCGAGCGGGCCGCTGAGGCGCAGATCGCTCCTGGCGCCGGCCTGCTGCCACAGGATGGAAGCGGATTCCGAGGCCATTTCGCTGCGCAGGGCGATCTTGCCGCTGGTCGTCCAGTGTTCCAGCGCTGCGAGTAGCTCTTGCTGCCTGGCCCAGCTGGTTGCGCTGTCGGGTGGTGTGGACAGTGGGGTGCAGGCCGCCGCGGTCAAGAGCAGGGCCATCGCCGCCAGGCGTGCGCACATTGCACCAAACTGGGAAGTGGTTTGCGTCACGTTCAGCGGTCGGCCGCCGCGTCGCCGGGGTCGGGCAGTGACACCCCGAGACGCTGCAGCGTTTTTCGCAATACGGTGTGGTCAGCATCCTGCAGTGCCGCTGCGCGCCACACGCGCAGCGCCTCGTCCTGCCGGCCGAGGGTCCACAGTACTTCGCCAAGATGCGCCGCAACCTCCGGATCGGGAAAGCTCGCGTAGGCGCGGGTGAGGTAGTCCAGTGATTCCTCGAGGCGTCCCTGGCGGAACAGTACCCAGCCCATGCTGTCCAGGATGGCCGGTTCGTCGGGTTGCAGGGCCAGGGCCCTACTCACCAGGCTGACGGCCTCCTCGTAGCGCTCGGTGCGATCCGCAAGGATATAGCCCAGGGCATTCAGCGCGGTGGTGTTCTCCGGTTCTGTGGCCAGGATGGCGCGCAGGTCACTTTCGACCCCGGCCAGGTCGTCATTCTTTTCGCGCTGCATAGCGCGGGCGTAGCGCAGCGCGGCCGATGCCGGCATGCGCCTGACGGCATCGTCGAGCAGTGCGAGCGCGCGCGCCGGTGCGCCGGCCTGCATCAGCAGGTCTGATTCCAGTACATACAATTGCTCTACCCGTGCCGGGTTGGCCGTGCGCTGCTCCTCGAACCAGGTGAGGCTGCGTTCCACCTCGCCGCCCTGTAGCAACAACTTGCCGATGCGGCTTGCCGCGGGCATGTACTGCGCGCTTTCCTCCACGCGCATGTAATGGGTCAGCGCTTCCTTCGGGTCGCCCCGGTCTTCGCTGATGCGCCCCAGGTAATAGTTGGCTTCGTCAACGCGCTGGTCCAGTGCCAGCACCTGCCGCAGGTAGGCCGCCGACGCCAGGTAGTCACCGGTCTCCCGATTGATGAGCGCGAGTGAGAAGAGCAGGTCGCCGTCGCGCGGTGAACGCGCCGACAATATTTCGAACTGCTGGCGCGCCTTGTCCATGTCGGTCTGGGTCAGCATGCGCGCGTACTGCAGGCGCAACTCGTTGTTGTCCTCGT
>CAYGOX010000253.1:0-3127 GCA_964351485.1 uncultured Halioglobus sp. | reverse complement strand
GTCGGCCGCCAGCGCCCGCTCTATGCGGCGCATGGCTTCGGGCGACTGCTGTTCGATGAGAATTTTCGCTTCCAGCACCAGCCCCCGCGCGTTGTCCGGCTCCAGTGCGAAGAGCCGATCGAGGTGCGCCAGCGCGGCGGGGAACTGGCGCGTCTCGGCCCGGCCCAGTGCCTGGGTCAGTATCAGGTTGGCGTGGTCGGGAAACTGCTGCGCCAGCGCATCGATCCCGGCCAGGAGCTGGTCGCGCTGTGATTCATCCAGTTTGCGAATGCCGGACAGCGCCGAGGGAAAGTGCACGGTGGCGCCCCCGCGGTGGGCCGCGGCCAGGTGCGGCAGCGCCTGCACCGGTTCGCCCTTGCGAATCAGGAGATTGCCCAGGGTGTGGTTGGCCTCGGCGTTGTCGGGTTCCAGTTCCACCCAGAGCCTGACGGCCTCCAGTGCCTCGGGCTCGCGTTGCAGGTATTGGCCGAGGTGCGTGGTATGCGCGCTGACACCCTTGTCACGCAGTTGCGGTGCGAGGGTCCGGTAGTTTTCCAGGGCGACGTCGAAGGCCTTGTTGCGCAGGGCGAATTCCGCGACCAGCAGCGGGTATAAGGCATGCTCGGGGATGGCGCGCTCGGGCACCTCGGTATCGGCGGCAGCAACCGGGGTGTCGGCCGGTGGCTGTTCGCGGGTGGCGGGTCCGGCACAGGCGATCAGCCCGAGAAACAGCAAGGCGAGTGCAGCGTGGCGCAGCGACGACATAACGGGAGTGGTCGGACAATCTCGATTCAGGACTGGCAATGATGACACAACCGGGGGTTGAAACCCACCGGCAGGCCCGGTGTCGGGTGGCGGTGATGACGAATGTCGCAATTTCTTCGGTGTGCGCGAGGGTTTCAGTGCCATTTGATCGCTAACTTGTTAAAATACCGGGATATTTTTTTGACCTCGGAAACGCTGCGGCGTTCGCAGTCCAACTATGAACCTGATTGTGCTGGGCATCAGTCATCATTCGGCGGCCGTCGACGTGCGCGAGCGCGTGGCGTTTGCGCCGGAGCAGGTCAGCGAAGCCCTTGCCGATGCCTGTGACCGGGTTCAGCTTGAGGAAGCGGTTATCCTTTCCACCTGCAACCGCACCGAGGTCTACGCGGTGATTTCCCAGGGTCAGGACCCGGCGGAAAAGTCCCGTGGCCTGGTGGAGTGGGTGGCCGGTTACCATCACCTGTCGGCTGAGCAGTTGCACGACTGCGCGTACCACCACGCCGGCGAGGCGGCGCTGCACCACCTGGTGCAGGTTGCCAGCGGGCTCGATTCCATGGTGCTGGGTGAGCCGCAAATTTTCGGTCAGCTCAAGTCGGCCTACGCCGTGGCCGTTGATGCCGGCACCATCGGTTCCGAGATGGGCCGTCTGTTCCCGCGCGTCTTTTCGCTGGCCAAGCGCGTGCGCACCGACACTGCCATCGGAGAGAACCCGGTATCGGTCGCCTACGCGGCGGTAGATCTGGCCGGCCATATTTTTTCTGACCTGGGGAAATGCCACGCACTGCTGGTGGGCGCCGGCGAGACCATTGAACTGGTCGCCCGCCACCTGATCGATGCCGGCGTCAGTCAACTGGTGATCGCCAATCGCACCCTGGATCGCGCGCGGGAACTGGCCAAGCAATTTTCGGCCGAGGCCGTGCTGCTCGCCGACATCCCCGAACAATTGCTGGCCGCCGATATCGTAATTACCTCGACCGCCAGCCAGCTGCCGTTGCTGGGCAAGGGCGCGGTTGAGCAGGCGTTGAAAAAACGCCGGCACCGTCCCTACCTGATGGTCGACCTCGCGGTGCCGCGCGATATCGAATCCCAGGTCAGTGAGCTGCGCGATGTCTACCTGTACACCGTCGATGACCTGCGCGATATCGTCGATGAGAACCTGCGCAGCCGCCGCGACGAGGCGAGCAAGGCGGATGTGATCATCGCCGAGGGTGTCGCCGCCTACCTGCAGGAAGTGCGCAGCCTCGGCGCGCTGGATGCGGTGAAGGCCTATCGCAGCATGGCCGATGACCTGCGTGAGGAAGAACTGCAACGTGCGCGCCGCGCTCTCGCGCGTGGCGACGACCCCCAGGAAGTGCTGGCCCGGCTTGCGCGGTCGCTGACCAACAAGCTGATTCACGCTCCTACCGCCGGTCTCAAACAGGCCAGCGCCGATGGTCGACACGATCTGGTCAACAGCGCCTGCCGCCTCCTCGGCGTGGCGCAGCCTGCGCCCGATTCGGACGACGACACTGACGACGCAGACGACGAACGCCTGCCCGAACCCACCGTGCCCCTCAACGATCCCGCAACGCGAACACTGCAATGAAAGAATCCCTGGTAACCAAGCTGGAAACCCTCACGGACCGGCACGAGGAGGTATCGGCGCTGCTCGGCGACAGCGAGATCATTGCCGACCAGGAACGCTTCCGCGACCTGTCGCGCGAGTTCGCAGAACTCGAGGACGTGGTGAATTGCTTCAACGCGTATTCGAAAGTGAAGGAAGACCTGGACGAAGCGCAGCAGATGCTGTCCGACGACGATCCGGATGTGCGCGAGATGGCGCAGGAAGAACTCGATTCGGGCACTGAACAACTCGAGACGCTGGAGGCGCGGCTCCAGACGCTGTTGCTGCCGCGCGACCCGAACGATTCGCACAACGTCTTTCTCGAAATACGCGCCGGTACCGGCGGTGACGAGGCGGCGATTTTTTCCGGTGACCTGTTTCGCATGTACTCGCGTTACGCTGAGAGCCAGGGCTGGACTCTGGAAGTCATGTCGGAACGCCCCGGCGAACATGGCGGCTACAAGGAGATCATCACGCGCGTTGCCGGCAAGGATGTCTACGCGCACCTGAAATTTGAATCCGGCGCGCACCGTGTGCAGCGCGTGCCGGAGACGGAATCCCAGGGCCGTATCCACACCTCCGCCTGCACCGTGGCGGTGATGCCCGAGGCCGAAGAAGTCGACGAAGCCGCCATCAACAAGGCCGACCTGCGCATCGATACTTTCCGCGCCTCGGGCGCCGGTGGCCAGCACGTCAACAAGACGGATTCGGCCATCCGCATCACGCACCTGCCCACCGGCGTGGTGGTGGAGTGCCAGGACGAACGTTCGCAGCACAAGA
>CAYGOX010000252.1:0-5713 GCA_964351485.1 uncultured Halioglobus sp. | reverse complement strand
AGCGATGGGCGATACCCGACAGTGTATCACCCCTGGCGATGACATACTGCTCATCACCCTGCTGCTTCTGCCATGCGATCAGCGTCCCCGACGGCGGGTGCGCGAGAAACCACTCGCGGATGCCCCGGTGTATTGCCCGCGCCATCTTCTGCTGATAGCTGCGCGTCGACAGCTTGCGCGACTCGCCGGGATTGGAGATGAAGCCGGTTTCGACCAGGATCGAGGGAATATCCGGCGATTTCAACACGGCGAACCCGGCCTGCTCCACGTTGCGCTTGTGCAGCTTGGCCACATCGTCGACATTGCGCAGCACGCTGTGGCCCAGCTTCAGGCTGGTGTCGAGGGTCGAGGTCATCGACAGGTCCGCCAGTACGCCGGCCAGCACATCGTCCTTGTCGTTCAACCGAACCCCGCCGATCAGGTCCGCCGCGTTTTCACGCTGGGCGAGATAGCTTGCGGCGGTGCTGCTGGCGCCGCTGGTCGACAGCGCGTACACGGAGGCGCCGTTGGCCTGCTTGAGCTTGAAAGCGTCCGCGTGAATCGACACCAGCAGATCCGCCTGGCGCTGGCGGGCCAGATCGCGCCGCCCCTTGAGACTGACGTAGTAATCGCCGGTTCGCAGCAGCGTGGGCGAGAAACCGCGATCGGTTTCCAGCAGCCGGTGCAGTTCCTGGGCAATCGCCATTACCACGTCTTTTTCCCGCACGCGGCCGGGGCCGATCGCGCCCGGGTCTTCTCCGCCGTGGCCGGCGTCGATGGCAATCACAATGTCGCGCTTGGCCGATTGCGCGACGCTTTTCTTGACCGCCGGTTTCGGCACGGCCTGGTCGTACAGGTCGACCACCAGGCGATCACCGGTCTGGGCGCTGGCCTTGAGTGAGAAGCTGCGCGGCTTGACCGCCGCGTTCAGGTCCAGGACAACCCGCAGGTCATCCCCGTTGCGCACCCCGGAGCGGATACGCGACACCGGGGTGCCGGCCCAGTCGAGTGCTGCCAGGTCGCGCTTCAGAGAGGCGTTGGAAATGTCCAGGACAATGCGGCCGGGATTCTTCAGCTCGATCAGCTTGTGCCGCGCGGGGCCGGTGAGATCAAATACGATACGGGTGTGATCAGGTGCGCGCCACAGGCGCACGTCGTGCACCCCCACTGCCCACGCAGAGGAGGCCAGCAGCATTGTGAGGATCGCCCCTACCCACGCCCTGTACATGTTGCCCCCGTCCCGGATTCTTGTTGTCGTCGCCCGGGATCCTGTTGTTGTGACTGGTGCTAGTCGAGTGCGCTTTGTAGCGTCGCCAGCACGGCCCTGCCCTGTCCGGACTCTGCGCTGATTATCAGCGAACGTCCAGACCCGTCCTTTTCTATAGTAATAACTAAATCCGCAGGGGGCAAAGCGCCGACACCGCGTTCCGGCCATTCGACCAGACAAAGGGAAAAATCACCAAAATAATCCCGGATTCCCATGAATTCGAGCTCTTCGGGGTGCCCCAAACGGTAGAGGTCGAAGTGAAACACGCGCAACGGGCCCAACTCGTAGGGCTCAACCAGCGTGTAGGTAGGGCTCTTTACAGCGCCAGTGTGGCCCAGGGCCTGGATAAACCCCCGGCAGAAGGTTGTCTTGCCCATACCCAGGTCACCTTGCAGGAAGATGACCAGGCCGGTGTGGCAGGCCCGCGCCAGCGCGGCGCCCGTTGCGACCATCGCCTCCTCGTCCGGTGCGGTGAAGCGGGCGACAGCCGTTGTCATCCGAGCATCTCCCGCATCGGCGCCATCAGGTCGGAGGCCAGCAATCCGCGTTCGCCGGCCTCGGCGGCGCGATCAGCGGCGGCGCCGTGCAGGCACACTCCCAGCGCCGCCGCCGGCATCGGGCCGAGGCGCTGGGCGATGAAAGCGCCAATGACACCGCTGAGCACATCGCCCATGCCGCCACTGGCCATGCCCGGGTTCCCATAGTCGCTCAGGGCCAGTGACTGTCCGTCGGCGAGCAACGTTCCATTGCCTTTGAGCACCGCTACGCCACCATACCGCGCCTGCAGCGCGGTCACGGCCGCAAAACGGTCGGCCTGGATTTCGGCGGTGCTGCACTGCAACAGCCGCCCCGCCTCGGCGGGGTGTGGGGTCAGCACCCAGTCATTGCGCGCGGTGGCGGTTACGCCGCCGGAGGCGATAAGGTTGAGCGCGTCTGCATCCACGACCAGGGGCTTGTCCATTGCCAGCGCGCTGGTGAGCAACGTTCGCGCCCAGTCGGACTGCCCCAGCCCGGGGCCGATCACGATGACGTCTGCAGTTGTCGCCAGCGCGGCCAGGGCCTCTCCCGTCTCGACGGCCGCCGGCATGGCCTCCGGTGTCCGCGCCACCAGCGGCCCGATGTGCTCGGCCCGCGTGGCCACCCTGACCAGGCCGGCACCGCAGCGCAGGGCCGCCTCGGCGGCCAGGGCGACCGCTCCGGCCATGCCGTGGTCGCCGCCGACCACCAGCACCGTGCCGTACAGACCCTTGTGCGCGGTCGCCGGTCGCGGCGGCAGGTTCTCCAGCAGTTGCTCAAGATTGAGACGGGCACAACCATCGCCTGTGCCGGCGAAGGCCGTGACCGGAACCGCAAGGTCGGAATACTCGATAACCCCGGTGTAGTCGGGCGCCTGACAGGTGAATAAACCGCGCTTGAGGCCGATGAACGTCACCGTCAGGTCCGCACGCACCGCCGAGCCGAGCACCGCCCCGGTATCGGCGCACAGTCCCGAGGGAATATCCACGGCGACGACGGGACTGCCGGAGGCATTGATCACTTCGATTGCAGCCGCGTACGCCGGTCTTACCGGTCCGCCCAGTCCCGTTCCCAGCATGGCGTCGACAATCACACCGCCGGGGGCAAGCGCCTGGCCAAACGGCTCGACGGCAACGCCGTTGGCGAGCGCCTGGTTGCGTGCGGACAGGGCATCGCCCGAGAGCCGGGTTTCATCGCCGACCTGGTAGGCCACCACGTCGATACCGCGCCGGTGCGCCTGGTCGGCGATCAGGAAACCGTCGCCGCCGTTATTGCCCGTCCCGCACAGAATCTGCAGGCGCTCCGGCTCAGGCCATCGCACCAGCAACTGGTCGAGGGTGGCCGCGGCTGCGCGCGACATCAGTGTGGTGCCGGCAATACCGTGATCCTCGATCGCACAGCGATCGATCTCACGCGTTTGTTGCGCGGTAAAAAGCATGTCCGGGCCCGGCAGGTTTGATTCCACGGGTGCATCCACTCAAGTGTCAGATGGCGTGAAGAATACCAGATGCCCACCGGCGATTGCGTTGCCTGTGCACCGGCAGGACAAATTCTGGCAGACTGTCGCGACATTCTCCGACCAGGAATTACCGTGCCGGTGCAGTACGACCAGGCCACACTCGAACAGCTTCGCGCGGATATCGACCACTGGGCCGCCGAGCTGGGCTTTGCCCAGGTGGGCGTCACCGGCATCGACCTGGGCGAGCACGAGCAGTACCTGCAGCGCTGGCTGGCGGCGCAGCACCACGGCGAAATGGCCTATATGGAAAAGCACGGCACCCGGCGCAGCCGTCCCGACGAGCTGGTACCGGACACGCTGCGCGTATTATCAGTGCGCATGGACTATCTGCCGGAAGATACCGCCCCCGTACGGGTGCTGGAAGACAGCGACAAGGCCTACATCTCGCGCTACACGCTTGGCAGGGACTACCACAAACTCATCCGCAAACGGCTGGCCAGGCTCGCCGGCCAGATCGAGGACAGCGTGGGCGGGGGGCAGTATCGCGCCTTCGTCGACAGCGCACCGGTGCTGGAGCGCGCGATCGCCGAAAACGCCGGGCTGGGCTGGATCGCGAAGAACACCATGCTGATCAACCCGCGCGCCGGCTCGTGGTTTTTCCTCGGTGAGATTTATACCGACCTGCCGCTGCCCATCGACTCACCGCAGACAGACAAACACTGCGGCACCTGTACCGCCTGCCTGGATGTCTGCCCCACCGACGCCTTCGTGGGCCCGTTCGAGCTGGACGCCCGGCGCTGCATTTCCTACCTGACCATCGAGCACCACGGCAGTATCGACCCGGCGCTTCGACCACTCATGGGCAATCGGGTGTTTGGCTGCGACGATTGCCAGCTCTGCTGCCCCTGGAACAAGTACGCGCAATTCACCCCCGAGCAGGACTTCCAACCCCGTCACGCGCTCGCGGACAGCGACCTGGCCGACCTCTTTCTCTGGGACGAGGCGACGTTCGAGGAGCGCACGGCGGGGTCAGCGATTCGACGGATCGGCTACGAACGCTGGTTGCGCAACCTGGCCGTTGCGCTGGGCAATGCCGCCGATACAGTCCGGGCCATCGCCGCCCTCGAGCAACGGCGGGAGCATCCCTCGGCGCTGGTGCGCGAACATGTCGACTGGGCGCTGGCTCAGCAGCGTGACCGCCGCGACCCGAACTAGGACAGCTTCAGGAAGTGGTCGCGGTAGTAGCGCATTTCCTCGATGGACTCACGGATATCGTCGAGTGCCAGGTGCGTGGCGTTCTTGACGATGCCGCCCTCCAGCTCGGGGCGCCAGCGCTGCACAAGAATCTTCAGCGTCGTGACATCGAGGTTGCGGTAGTGGAAAAATTTTTCCAGCTCCGGCAGGTGACGCGCCATGAAACGGCGATCCTGGCAGATGGTGTTGCCGCACATCGGTGACGCGCCCGCAGGCACCCACTGCTCGAGGAAGGCGATCGTTTCGCGTGCGGTGCGCTGTTCGTCGTAATCACTGGCACGGACCCGGTCGACCAGGCCCGAACGCGTGTGGTGCGTGGTATTCCACTCGTCCATGGCCTGCAGCCGTGCTTCATCCTGGTGGATGGCGATGACCGGACCCTCGGCGAGCGTGTTCAGGTGGCTGTCGGTAACAATGGTGGCGATTTCGATAACCACGTCGTGATCCGGCTCCAGGCCGGTCATTTCCATGTCCACCCAGATCAGGTTGTTCGGGTTTTGCATCGTGTGGGGTCCGGCTTGGCGACGGAGGCAGTGTAACAAATTGCCTCGACAGACCAAGTCCGCCCGCCAATAATGCCGCTATGAGCAAACGCAAGCTCAGCCGCCAGCAGGCCTGGCGCATCGAGAAAATCCAGCAGGAGCGGGCCGAGCGCGCAGCGAAGCGCGAAGCGCGTGCCTCGCAGGTTCTGGCCGGCGGCGAACTGGGCCCGGAACGCGAGGGCCTGGTCGTGGCGCATTACGGTACGCAACTCGCAGTGGAATCGGCGCCCGGCGTCAGCCACCGCTGCCACCTGCGCGCCAACCTCGAAGGGCTCGTCACCGGCGACCGGGTCGTCTGGCGCGAGGGCGATCCGCTGGGCGTGGTGGTGGCCGTGCTGGAACGCGACAGCGAACTGGCCCGACCCGATGCCGCAGGCAACCTCAAGACCGTGGCTGCCAACATCGACCAGATCCTGATCGTGATCGCGCCGTACCCGCAGCCGCACGCCAATCTCGTGGACCGCTATCTGGTGGCAGCCGAAACCGTGGGCATCACGCCCGTCATCGTTTTGAACAAGACCGACCTGCTGGCCGATGATCCCGCCCTGCGCGAAACGTTGCAGCACATGCTGGCGATCTACCCGACGCTGGGCTACCCCCTGATCCACACCTCGACGCAGGGGGGCGGCCTGGATGCGCTGGAGGCGGCACTCGAAGAGCGGACCAGCATATTTGTCGGCCAGTCCGGCGTGGGCA
>CAYGOX010000251.1:0-5726 GCA_964351485.1 uncultured Halioglobus sp. | reverse complement strand
CACACCGCGCGGCAGCAGGCTGCGCAATTCACAGAACTCGCGCATCGCGTCGAGCAGGCCGGTGCGCATGCCGTTGACGTGGGTGCCGCCCTGGGGCGTGGGAATCAGGTTGACGTAGGATTCGGTGATTACCTCGCCGCCTTCGGGCAGCCACTGCACCGCCCAGTCCACGCCTTCAGTGGCGCTGCTGAAGCTGCCGACAAAAGGCTCCTCGGGAATCACCGGGAAATCGATGGTGGCATCGGCCAGGTAATCGGTAAGGCCATCCTCGTAGTACCACTCGTCGGACTCGCCTTTCTTCTCGTCCTTGAACTTCACCCGCAGGCCCGGGCAGAGGACGGCCTTGGCGCGCAGGACATGGCGCAACCGCGACACGGAGAAGTTCACCGAGTCGAAATATTTCGGGTCGGGCAGAAACGTGATGGTCGTGCCGGTGTTGCGTTTGCCGCAGGTGTCGATCACTTCCAGGTCCGAGGCCTTGTTGCCGTCGGCGAAGCGCATGCGGTGCACCTGGGCATCGCGCCGGATGATGACTTCCAGCGACGACGACAACGCATTGACGACGGACACGCCGACACCGTGCAGGCCGCCGCTGAACTGGTAGTTCTTGTCGGAAAACTTGCCGCCCGCGTGCAGCGTACTGAGAATCACCTCGACGCCGGGTTTGCCCTGCTCCGGGTGCACATCCACCGGCATGCCGCGACCATTGTCGGCGACAGTGACCGAGCCGTCCTTGTGCAACGTGACATCGATCTGGTCGGCGTGGCCGGCGAGGGCCTCGTCGACGCTGTTGTCGATCACCTCCTGGGCAAGGTGATTCGGGCGCTGGGTGTCGGTGTACATACCCGGGCGCTTGCGCACGGGTTCCAACCCCGTGAGGACTTCAATGTCTTCGGCGGTGTACTGGCTCATCGCGGTTCGTTCTGCTGCATCGGCTCAAAGAAATGTGTGGCGTGCGCGGGGCGCGCTGGGCACATTGTACATGGCCTTGGCGCCAAGGCGAGCGTCGCGATGAAGTTCCGGTGCCCCCGGGCTAGAGGTAGCCGCCCGAGTCCAGTTCGACGGTGAATTCGACGTCCCAGACGCGCGACACTTCGGTGTCGATACGGCCATCGGGGTGCAGGTCGAGGCGGCGATATCCGGGCGGCAGGTCGTCCGCCTTGAACCGGGCGCTGCCCGGTGCGAACTGTACGCAGGTCGACGGCGAGGCGAGCAGGCGCACGTCGCCGCGCAGGCTGTCGTGCTCCTGGTGTACGTGGCCCCAGAGGACACCGCGCACCCGCTCGAAGCGGTCCAGCACCTCGAAGAAGGCATCGGCGTCTGCAACCTTCTGCTCGTCGAGCCAGTCGCAGCCGATATTGACCGGCTGGTGGTGCAGGCAGACCAGCGTGTGCAGATCCTGCTCCTCGCCGGCCTGCAGGTGGGCGTCGAGACGCGCCAGCTCGGTGGCCCCGAGCCGCCCGCCCACCTGGCCCGGAACCTGCGAATCCAGTAGCAGGATCTGCCAGTTGCCCGCGCGGATACCGGCACCCATCAGGTGGTCGTGGCGCACCGCGGCTTCCATACCGGCGCGGTCGTCGTGGTTGCCCGGCAACCAGAAATTGTGTTCGGTGAGCCGCGAGAACTGCTCGGCCACGCGCACGTAGGCGTCGCCCGAGCCGTTGTCCGACAAATCGCCCGTGCCCAGCACCAGGTCCAGTTGCGGCACCTCGCGCTGTACCTGGGCGATTACCGACTGCAGGGAATGATCCGTGTCCATGCCCAGCAGGGTGCCGCCGGGCGATTCGCACAGGTGGGCATCGGTTAACTGCACCACCCGTACCACGTCGGCGGCCGGTTCAATACGGTACAGGCTGTCCTGGGGAAGCGTCATAACAGGAGGACGGGCGGTCGGGGTCAGGCGTCCGTGGCGGGCGCGAAAACATCCTGGCCCGCGCGGCCATTTTGCAGGCAGTGTTCGAGCCATTCCGCCAGGAAGCGATTCTGCTGCACCTTTTCATCCTGGGAAAACATGTCGCGATTGGGGTAGCTGTAGCGCGCGGCGGCGCCCCGGTGCGACTGGAACTCGCCCACCTCGATCATCCTGGCGTCGTGGTAGGCGCGCACCTCGGCACTGAGCAGGCCGAGCCAGCGCGTTTCGGGGTGATGTTGGTAAATGCGGAAAATGGTGGTGTAACGGCAGCGTTCGATGACCTGGAACTGCACCCTGGCGGTGCCGACCAGCAGCTCTTTGACGTTGCTGTTCTGGTAATCGGGAAACAGCGTGGTCAGCCGGGCATAGTTCAGCTCACACAGGCTGTGCAGCTCCTTCAGGTTCAGCTTGTAGGGCTTTTTTTCCAACTTTCGCAACGCTTGCTACCACACTTTCGATGACGAATCGGCCGGCCGCGCCGGGCTGCTCGGGACCAGGGGCCGAAAGCGCCAAAGATGGCACAATCGCCTTCCCGGCGCACCCCTTGACGAGCGTTTCTGTGAATGCATACACAGCTTGGGACTGTTATACTCGCCGCGACCAAAATAATTGGTAATACACAGGGAATTATTGCATGAAACGCTCGGTCATCGCCCTCTCGTCGCTGGCACTTTTTCTCTCCTCTTTGGGTTTACAAGCCGATTCCCTGCGCGATATCTACGAACTGGCACTTGAGAACGACGCCCAGCTCAAGGCTGAGCAGGCGACGTACCTGGCCAACAAGGAAACAGAGGCGCTTAGCCGCGCGGCGTTGTTGCCGCAGGTGACTGCCTCCTATTCCTATTCCAACTCCGACTCGGAATCCACAGCTATCCGTCCTCAGCCAGTCGAGGGAGGACAAGTGATTGTTTTCGAATCGCTCCAGGAGAGCGACACTGATACCGAGGGCTACAACATTTCTTTGAACCAGGCCCTCTTCGACCTGCCCGCCTGGTTCAGCTTCCAGTCCGGCCGCGAAGTCACCCGCCAGGCCGAAGCCACCTTCGCCTCCAATCAGCAAAACCTGATCGTACGCGTGGTCGAGGCCTACCTCGCGGTGCTGCGCTCGCAGGACAACCTCAGTGCCTCGCGGGCCCAGGAGCGCGCCTTTGAGCGCCAGCTCGAACAGACCCAGCAGCGCTTCGAGGTGGGCCTGATCGCGATCACCGACGTCTACGAAGCGCAGGCCGCGCGCGACCTCGCCCAGGTCGAGCGCATCGTGAACGAGAACAACCTGGCCGTGGCGATGGAGAACCTGACGGTACTGACCGGCCAGACGCACGGCGAACTCAACGTGCTGCAGGATGACTTCGATATCCTCCCGCCGGACCCGATCGACCGTTCGGCCTGGGTGGATTTCGCCCTCCAGAACAACTTCGCCTTGAAAGCAAGCCGTTACCAGGAGGAAGCGGCGCGGCAATCTGCCAAGGCAATGAAACTCGAGCACGCACCCAAAATCACCGGCAGCCTGGGCTATTCCGATTATGATACTGACGGCGATGGCAGCTTCACGCTGGGCAATGCGGCTCCGACCGATTTCCCGGTTGAGAATGTGCAGGAAGAAGAAAGCTGGTCCATCAACCTGTCCATGCCCCTCTTCAGCGGCGGCGCCGTCAGCGCCAACCGCCGCAAGGCCGCGCAGGAATTCAACGCCGCCCGCGAGAACCGCATCTTGCTGCAGCGCAACACCATCACCAACACACGCTCGCTGCACATGACCGTGATCAGCGACGTCTCGCGCATCCAGGCGCGGCGCCAAAGCATCATTTCCTCGCAGAGCTCACTCGATGCCACACAGGCCGGCTACGAGGTGGGCACGCGCAACGTGGTTGACGTGCTGAACGCACAGAATTCCCTCTTCAGCGCCCAGCGCGACTACGCCAACAGCCGCTACGACTACATCATCAACATGATGCGTCTGCAGGAACAGGCCGGCCTGCTCAGCCCCAAGGACATCATGCGGCTGGACTCCTTCCTGGTACCCCCGGGCCCGGCCACCGCCAGCGGCAGCTAGGCGCTCCCGGCCAACCGCCGGACCACCAGGGCGAACACCTCTTCCAGCGCTCCGGGGTTGGCCTCCACCACCGACCGCGCCGCGCCGCCGCGCCGCGCGGCCTCGGCCTCATCCTTCGACATCGCCAGCCACCAGTCGCCCAGCGCCTGCGGGCCGCTGACCGTTTCGAGCGCCCCGGCTTGCTGCAGCTTCGCCACGATCGCGGCAAAGTTTTCGACGTGCGGCCCGCAGGCTACCGGCAGCCCCCAGCGTGCCGGCTCAAGCGGGTTCTGCCCGCCGTGAGGGACGAGGCTGCCGCCGACAAACGCACTGCGCGCCGCCCCGCACAGGGCGGGCAGGTCCCCGATGGTATCGATGAGCAAAACACCACCGGCGGCATCCGGCCACTGGTTGCGCGAGTAGCGGGCCACCCTCTGGCCAGCGCGCGCTGTCTGCTCAGCAACCGCATCGCAGCGTTCGACGCGGCGCGGTGCCAGCAGCAGTACCGCGTCGGGAAACCCTGACCGAAGGCACGCAAACGCCTCCAGTACCGGGCCCACCTCACCGGGATGGACGCTGCAGGCCGCCACGACCAGGCGCGCGGGTGCACCCAGCGCAACGCGGGCCGCCTCCGCGCTGGCTCGCGCCTCGTCTGACAAATATCCATGCCACTTAAGACCTCCAGTGATTGTAAGCGCTTGCTTACTTACGCCCAGCGCGGCAAACCGCGCGGCATCATCCTCACCCTGGCAGGCGATGTGGTCGAGGCGTCGCACCATGTCCCGCGCCAGCCGGCCCGCGCGGCGATACCCGGCGGCCGAGCGCGCCGACAGCCGGGCGTTGACGAGTATCACCGGCACCGCGGCGCGTTCGCAGTGGTACAGAGTGTTCGGCCACAGTTCCGTTTCAACCAGCAGCAACAGGGCCGGGCAAGTACGCGCGAGAAAGCGGGTCACCGCTCCCGGCAGATCCCAGGGCGCATAGGCGATCTCGACGCGATCACCCAGTCGCTGCCGCAGGTGTTCCCGGCCGGTGGGCGGACTGGTCGTGACGAGGACGCGATGCTGAGCACAGTCACGCAGCAGGCGCTCGACCAGCGGCACCACCGCCGCGACCTCGCCCACCGAGACGGCGTGGACCCAGACCAGCGGCCGTGCGTCGACGCCGGGCCGGGCCCACCCGAAGCGCTCGGCGAGGTTGTGCCGGTAACCGGGCTGGCGCAGTGAGCGCCACAGCAGTCGCAGCAGCAGGACAGGCAGCAGCAGGTAGAGCACCGCGCTGTAAAGGAGGCGCATGGGCGTTCCGGGTTGAGGTGACGCCGACCAGCATAGCCGGGCGCATCGCGGCGTTCCAGCTCGCCGGCGTGCGCGGCGGTTGCGGGGGCGCGCCAAACCGGCTACCTTGCCCTGCCCCGTCACCCGCAGCCGCTATTCATGATTCCCGATCTTCCCGCACACATCGACTCCATCAAGGGCTTTCTCGCCGACGACGAGGCCAGCGCGCTCTACGAACACGCCCTGGCCGCCAGCGCACACGGGCCCGTACTGGAAATCGGCAGCTACTGCGGCAAGTCCACGATCTACCTCGGGCTGGCCTGCCGGACAAACGACAGTACGGTGTTCGCACTGGACCACCACCGCGGCTCGGAAGAGCACCAGGCGGGCGAGTTTTTTCACGACCCGGACCTGTACGATGCCGGCGAGGGACTGGTGGATACCTTCCGCGAATTCCGCCGCAACATTCGCGAGGCGGGCCTCGATGACACGGTTGTTCCGGTAGTCG
>CAYGOX010000250.1:0-5847 GCA_964351485.1 uncultured Halioglobus sp. | reverse complement strand
TGGTGAAATGCACCGCGCGATCCATGACGATAATCTTCAATGCCTTGTTTCGCGATGTCTGCTGCGTCAGGCGCACGAACCGCTCGACGTGGGGCACGGTTTCCGGTGACAGGTACGCCGAGTACACGATGTAGTCAGCCTGCGTGGTCTTCATCGACCGCCGATATTCGTTGATCTCTTTCGCACAGGATTTTTCAGCCGGATTGTCGGTCGCGATGGGTTCGTTGCTGTCGGGGTCGATCAGCTTAAGGCAGGCATCATCCAGCTCCTGCCCGAGCACTTCGTACTTGCGGTCGGTCAATACCTGGTGGAGTCCGTTGCTCACATCCCGGGCGTGACTGTCACCGACCACCAGAATGCGATTCCTGGCGCGCTGGAACACCGCGCTGCGCATGTGCTCCAGATAATAGTCGATCGTGTTGACGCGCAGCTGTTCCAGGTCGAAAACCGTCTCGACATCGCGCGTGCTGTCGAAGCGCCAGAACCAGCCCTTGTTGGCCCAGGCGTGGGCGGAGGTGTAGGCCATCACCAGGGTCAGTAGTGCGCAGGTCAGCGCGAAGCGCGTTGAGGAGAGTGTTGCGTCAGCCCCGGGCTTGCCGAAGCGGAAGGGTCGCTCGATAAAGCGGTACATCGCGATAGCGATGATATAGGCCAGCACGGTGAGGCCGAGCGTTTCCATGCCGGCCAGCTCCACGGCGCCCGTCGAATAGGTGTAGAACACAAAGATCGGCCAGTGGCACAGGTAGAGCGAGTAGCTGATGAGACCGGTGAAGACCATCGGGCGGCTGCGCAGCAGTGCGCCGAGCCAGCGCGAGGAGCCGCCGAAAATACAGAGGCTGGTGCCCACGCAGGGAATGAGTGCATTGGTGCCGGGAAAGGGCGTTTCCTTGGTGAAAACGAGCGTCGCGTAGGCGATCAGGACTAGCCCGATGAACAGGGCGACTTCGCGCAGCCAGCCGTCCAGCCAGCCCGGTAACTGCCAGCGCACGATCGGTACCATGATTGCGCCGAGGCAGAACTCCACGATGCGCGAGGGCAGCAGGTAGAAAGCACCGGAGCGATCCACGGTGATAAACCACTCGGCAAACCACCAGCTCGCGAAACCGAACACGATGAAAGCCGCCGGTAACACCACGCGCTGCAGCGGCAGTTTGCACAACAGCACCAGCGTCAGCGGCCAGACGAAATAGAATTGCTCCTCCACCGCCAGTGACCAGAGGTGCAGCAGCGGTTTGACCGCCGAGTCCGCGTCGAAATACCCGCTTTCCTGCCAGAAGAAAAAGTTCGCAATGGAGAGCAGCCCGTGCAGGGCCGAGCCGCCGAGGCGCTCAAGGTCCTGCGGCGAGAACATCCACCAGCCCATAGCGAAACTGGCTGCGATCGTGAACAGCACCGCCGGCAGCAGTCGCCGCACCCGGCGCAGATAGAAATTGCCGTAGGTGAACTTGTCGTTGCCGACCGCGTCCAGGATCAGCCGGGTGATGAGAAAGCCGCTGATAACGAAGAAAACATCGACACCAATAAAGCCGCCGCTGAACGTTTTCACGCCGAAGTGATAGAGCACCACGCTCAGCACCGCGATCGCGCGCAGGCCGTCGATGTCCGGACGGTACCTCGAGGCGTCGACAGGGGCGATGGTGACTGGTTTCACGCGGATCTCCGTCGGGCTGCCGTGAGCTGCGCAGCCGGGTGACACTTATTAGTATGCGGCCATTCTACTGCAAGACCGTCTGTCCGGCGGCGCGTAATCTAACTGAAAGTGATCTCGATCACAGAAATCGCGCCCGCGGGCCTATGCATCTGCCGCCGGATCCGGGCGCAGCGCTTCAAGGGCCAGGGCCCGCTCCCGGTTGATGGCCTCACCCAGCGCTTTGCCGGACAGACCCTGGCCGGAGAACTGGTCGGCCGTGATCTGGTTGACCACGGCCAGTGCACCGCGCAGGTAATCGGCCTGCGGATACGGCGTGTCCTGCAGCCCCAGTCGCCCGCGCGCGTCCGCTTCGCAGGCCAGCAAAAAGCCTTCGAAGCGCTCGGGCCGCCGCAGCGCGTCGACGGCGTTGAGCAGCTTGAGCACCGTCTTGCCGCGCAGGGTCATGGCCGTGTGGCACTTCAGGTGATTGGCGCATACCGCGCACGCCAGTTCGGTATACCGGCGCGGCGCCTTGAGCCGTTTGCAGACCTGCCGGACGAGTTTCAGGCCGCGTTGTTCGTGAGCGATGTGACGCGGCCACTCGGCCTCGGGGGTAGTGCCCTTGCCCAGATCGTGGAGTAACACTGCAAAGCGCACCTGTGGATCGGGGCTGAGTTGCGCCGCGGCCTGCAGCGCCAGCAGGACATGTTTGCCAGTGTCGATTTCCGGGTGGTGCTTCTCCGTCTGGGGTACGCCGAACAGGCAGTCGACCTCCGGCAGCAGTGCCTTGAGTGCGCCGCAGGCGCGCAGGACCTCGACGAACACCTGCGGATCGCGTTCGCCCAGCGCGCGCTCGCACTCGGTCCAGATACGCTCGGCCGGCAGAAAGGCCAGTTCGTCGCTGTCGACGATCTGCGTCATCAGGGCGAGCGTTTCGGGGGCGATGGTAAACCCCAGGTAGGCGTAGCGGGCTGCGAATCGTGCAGTGCGAAGCACCCGCAGGGGATCCTCGACAAAAGCGTCGGACACATGGCGCAGAATACGCTGTTCCAGGTCGCGCACCCCGCCGTGCGGGTCGATCAGGTTGCCCTGGTCGTCGCGCGCAATTGCGTTGATGGTGAGGTCGCGTCGCAGCAGGTCGTCTTCGAGCGTGACGCCGGGATCGCAATCCACACTGAAGCCGGTGTGCCCGCGGCCCTGCTTGCGCTCGGTCCGCGCCAGTGCGTATTCCTCACGGGTCTGGGGGTGCAGGAAGACGGGGAAGTCCTTGCCGACCTGGGTGTAGCCCAGCGTCAGCAGGTCTTCGGGGCGCGCACCGACCACGACCCAGTCCGGGTCGGTCACCGGGTGTCCCAGCAGTTCGTCGCGGACGGCGCCGCCGACCAGATAGATGTCCATCGTGACAGTTTAGCGCGCCGCGCGACCCTCGTGACAGTAGCAGAAGGTGCGCCTGCCGGTATCGAGGTTGTACAGCGTCATTGCGCCGTTCCAGACGCAGCCGGTGTCGAGGCCGATAGCGTCGGGTCGACGCGTCGCACCGTACAGGGCCGCCCAGTGTCCGAAAATAATCGGCTGGCCGCGCATCTTGCGTTTGGGATGGCTGAACCAGGGCTTCATTGCGCCGCGCGCGACGCCGGTCTTGTTGTCCAGGTCCAGGGTGCCGTCGGCACTGCAAAATCGCATGCGCGTGAAGTAGTTGGTGATGACCCGCAGCCGTGTCATGCCGGTGAGGCTGTCGGACCACCGCGCCGGTGTGTTGCCGTACATGGCCGCGAGGTATTTCTTGCGCTTGCGCCCGCGCAGTGCCGCGGCAACCTCGTCGGCCAGCGCCGAGGCCTTCGCCAGGTCCCACTGCGGCGCAATACCGGCATGCACCAGGGTGTGGCCGTGTTCATGGTGCAGCAGTGGAAGCGTTGTCAGCCATTCCACCATGTCCGCGCTGTCGGGGGCCTGCAGGATCGCGTCCAGCGTGTCGGAACGGCTGGGTTGGCGCACGCCGGCGGCGGCCGCGATCAGGTGCAGGTCGTGGTTGCCCAGCACCATGACCAGGCTGTCGCGCATGTCGTAGAGGAAGCGCAGCGTATCTAGGCAGCGCGGCCCGCGGTTAATGCAGTCCCCGACCGACCACAGGGTATCGACGGCGGGGTCGAACCCGGCCTCGTCGAGCAGGCACAGCAGGGGGTCGAGACAGCCCTGGATATCGCCAACGGCGTAAGTGGTCATCGCGCTTCCGGCCGGGCTAGTTCAGGGCCGTGGGTGTGTGCAGCGAGAACGCGGGTATGGGGACTTCGAAGGTTGGCAACTCGTGTGGATCGATGCCCATGGGTTCGCGCACGACCATAAAGTAGGTACCCTGCATGAAGCCCACCGGGGTCTCGAGCGTCGCGCCACTGGTATAGCGAAATTCGTCGCCTGGCGCGATCACCGGTTGTTCGCCGATCACGCCGTCACCGCGAACCTCCTGCACAGAGTCATCCGCATCGGTGATGATCCAGTGCCGCGACAACAGCTGTACCGGGTAATCGCTCTCGTTGGCGATGGTCACCGTGTAAGCGAAGGTGTACTGGTCGTGCTCGGGGAGTGAATGGCTGGGCAGGTAGGTGGTCACCACGGTGACGCGTACCGAATCGGGCTTCAATTCCACGTTAGACATTGATCGCGTTCGCTATCCGTATCAGTTCCGGCAGGGCAAGGGTTTCGGCCCGCACCGATGGGTCTATGCCGATCGCTTCGAGCCCTGCGTTATCTATAAGGCCTTTGAGGTTGTTGCGCAAGGTTTTGCGTCGTTGCGCGAAAGCGGCCTGCAGCAGCGCCGCCAGTTTTGCCTCGTCGCAGGCCGGCCAGGGCGACTCCTCCCACGGTGTCAGGCGCACGATGGCTGACTGAACACGCGGGGCAGGGCGGAAGGCTTCGGGAGGCACGTCGAACAGGTGCTCGACGCGGCAGTGAAACTGGGTCATCGCGCCCAGTCGTCCCCACGCCTTTGAGCCCGGCGCCGCGGCGAGCCGCTCGACCACCTCCAGTTGCAACATGAAGTGCATGTCGAGAATGACATCGCGCTGTTGCAGCAGCGCGAAGATCAGCGGTGTGGAGATGTTGTAGGGGAGGTTGCCCACTACCCGCAGTTTGTGCCCGTCCTGCGCCAGCGCTGCGAAATCGAATGTCAGGGCGTCGGCGCTGTGCAAGGTGAAATGGTTGTGAATGCTGAAGGAGGCGAGCAGCAACGGTACCAGATCGCGATCCAGCTCAATCACGTCCATTTTGCCCGCCGCCGTCACCAGGGCGCCGGTGAGTGCGCCCTGGCCGGGGCCGATTTCCACCACGTGATCGTCCGGCTGCACCGCGATACTGGCCGCAATGCGGTCGATAACGCTGTCGTCGTGCAGGAAATTCTGTCCGAAGCGTTTCCGGGCGCGGTGCGGATGTGACGGACTGCTCATTGCTCGTGATTACACCTGGCCGGAAAGGGTGGCAGGGTCGCGCGGGGGTTCACGCGCGGCGTTTTTTGATACACTGACACTACACTAAAGGTTATAAAGCAGACTACCCCTCCGATGCCCTTCTCGCAGTATCTTCGCATGGTGGATATGATGGCCCGCATGGCCCTGCGAGCCGATGCCACCCGCTATTTCTTCGGGTACATCTGGTGGGTGCTTGAACCGCTGTTGTACGTGGCCGTGCTCTACGTGGTGTTCGTGGTCATTCTCACCTCGCGCCAGCCGGACTTCCTCATGTTCCTGATGACGGGCAAGCTGGCCTATGTGTGGTTTGCCAAGTCGGTGACGCAGGCGGGGCTCAGCATCATCAACGGCAAGGGGCTTGTCGGACGCATCAACGTGCCCAAGTCGCTGTTCCCGATGGCGGTGGTGCAGGAGGGGCTCTACCGGCAGGCGTCTGTCTTTGTCCTGCTGTTTACCGTGCTGATTCTCAACGGCTACCCGGTCACCGCCAACTGGTTCTACCTGGTCCCGATCATCATCGTCAATTACATCATGATCCTGGCCTGCGCACTTATCGCGTCGTACATGGTCTGCCTGTTCCGCGATTTCCAGCCGCTTATTTCGCTGGGCATGGTGTTCCTTATGTTCACTTCCGGCATTTTCTGGGATGTGCGCGGCCTCAATGATCCGTACAAGACCGAACTGCTGCTGGCGCTCAATCCGATCATGTTTATTCTCGATGCCTATCGTCAGGTGCTGATGTACCAGACGCCG
This sequence comes from uncultured Halioglobus sp., assembly GCA_964351485.1. Lineage (GTDB taxonomy): Bacteria > Pseudomonadota > Gammaproteobacteria > Pseudomonadales > Halieaceae > Marimicrobium. The sequence goes on along the minus strand of CAYGOX010000250.1, from coordinate 3 downwards.
CCG
>CAYGOX010000249.1:2349-5869 GCA_964351485.1 uncultured Halioglobus sp. | reverse complement strand
TGTGGGTACGAAGGTTTGCGCGTGACTTCGATGGCCGCCGAGCTGGAAGCGACCGATCTCTCCATGGAGGAAGTTGGCGAACGCCTGCTGCAAAGCGTCGTGCGGGAGCTTGCCGAAGTGTCTGAAATTCCAGGCGGAGCCGGCTAGCGCCTGACCGGGCGTTTCTGCAATTTGCGTTGCAGGGTGCGCCGGTGCATGCCCAGTGCGCGTGCGGTCGCCGACACATTGTTGTCGTTGTCCTGCAGAACCTTCTGTATATGTTCCCATTCCAGCCGCTCCACGGAGATCGGGTCGGTCGGCACCGCCACGTCCTCGACGTCGACCTGGTCGAAGGCCTGGAGAATTTCGTCGATCGCGGCGGGTTTGCAGAGATAGTTCAGTGCGCCGGCCTGGGTGGCGGCGACTGCGGTTGCGATGCTCGAGTACCCGGTCAGCACGATCAGCCGTGCGCCAGGTGCTGCCGCCAGTAACTTCGGCAGCGCCAGCAGGCCAGAGGTACCCGGCATGTTGAGGTCCAGCACGATGTGAGTGGGGTGAAAGCTGCTGCACTGTGCCAGCGCAGACTGCGCGTCGTGACAGGCGCGGACTTCGAAACCGCGGCGGGTGAACCCGCGACTCATGACGCTGGTGAAGACCTCGTCGTCATCCACCAGCAGTATGCGCCCGGCATTACTCATCGATCGATTCCGCCCCGAGTGGCAGGCGCAGTGTGGCCACCACCCCGCTGTCCTTGCGATTTCTGAGCGTCAGCGTGCCCTGATAGCGCGCGACGGTCGCCTGGCTGAGCATAAGGCCGATACCCAGTCCGCTGCGGTCGGCGTGGATGACGGGTTTTCCCAGTGCAGCCATCTTGTCCGGGTCGATGCCACGGCCGCGGTCGCTCACCGCCAGGGTAACCCACTGGCTGTCCCAGCTGACCGCCAGCTCGACCGACGCCGAGCCGCTGTCTGCGGCGTTGTTGAGGAGGTTTTCGATAGCCTGTCCCAGCGTCGGGTCCACGGCCAGGGTCGGACTGTCGTCGGGGCAGTGAAACGTGTAGTCGATGCCCGGCCGCCGCACCCGCCAGCGCTCCATGACCTGGTGCGCGAAGTCGCCGATGCGCTGCGGCTGGCGTTCGCTGGCGCTGTCCAGTTCCGCGGTGCGCGTCAGTTCGGTCATGGTCGACTTGCACTGCAGCACCTGTTTCTTGAGCAGCTGGCAATCGGCGCGCGCTGTATCGCTGAGCGTCTCGTCACTGAGCATCTCGTCGAGCAATACCGCCATGGTCGACAGGGGCGTTCCCAACTCGTGGGCGGTTCCAGCGGCCAGGCTGGCGACCGCCATGATCTGATCGTCCCGGAGGCGGTCTTCGCGCTGCTGAGCCAGCCACTGCTCCTGCCGCCGCATCGTCTGCGCCATACGCACGACGAAGAACGCGATCAGGCCGACGCTGAAGAGAAAGTTGAACCACATGCCGACCACGTGCCCGCTGCTGCTGCCGTGGTGCATCCCGGCATGGGGGCTGAAGAGCGGAAACGGCTTGAAGTAGAACAGCAGCAGCCCGTAGATCGCACCGGCGCCGAGTGCGAGCAACCAGGTGGATGCCCGCGGCAGCACGGCTGCGGCGATCACTACGGGAACAATAAAATAGGAAACAAACGGGTTGTTGGCGCCACCGGTGAAGTACATCAGGATGCTCCAGCCCACGATATCAAGCAGCAGTTGGGTAAAGAACTCGTTGTCGGTAACGGGCCAGGGCCGGGTAGTGCGCCACAGGCTGAGCAGCGTCAGTACCGCCAGTATGAGCAGGCTGGTGGCTGTCCCGGCCACACCTTCGAACCGGCCCTGGGTTTGGACAACGTAGATCAGGACCAGCATCTGGCTGGCAAGCGCGAATGCGCGCACCCACAGGAGACTGCGCAGGTTGTCTGTGCTGGGCGTGAAGCGCCGGGTGTTCGTTGTGGCCGGGGTGCTCATGAGATTATTATACGGGTTGTTGCCGGAAGACGGCTCTGGTTCTCGTGGTGGTACCTGTTTGGCTGCGTGCCGGGATCAATGACCTCACCGGAAAGTCCTGCTCAATGCCATTGGGAGTTGCCTTTTGAATCACGACAACACGTGGCTGTACCAACATCGGAACAATGTCTTTTCGCAGGGTGGGGAAGACGGTGTGCTCGAGCAGGTGTTGTCGCGGCTGCCCTCCCGCGATCGGTGGTGCGTTGAATTCGGTGCGATGGATGGGCGTAGCATGTCCAACTCCTGCAACCTCATCGAGAACCACGGCTACTCGGCGGTGCTTATAGAGGCGGTCGGCAAGCATTACCGAAAATTGCAGACGTCTTACGCGGAAAATCCGAATGTCCATACGCTCAACCGATTCGTTGGGTTCGATGCGCAGGACAACCTGGATGTCATACTGGAGCCCCTTGCGATCCCGGTAGATTTCGATCTGCTTTCCGTCGATATCGACGGCAATGATTACCACGTCTGGAAGGCGGTCAATCGCTACCAACCCAAAGTCACTATCATTGAATTCAACCCCACCATTCCACTCAACCTGGACTTTGTACAGGAGGCCAACCCCCGCGTCAGTAAAGGGTCCAGTCTGCGCTCCATTGTTCAGCTTGGGCGTGAGAAAGGTTATGAGCTAGTGTCCGTGGTGGGCGTTAACGCGATATTTGTCAAAGCCGAGTACTTCGGGCTCTTTGATATTGCGGACAACTCCGCCGAGACGCTGTGGCTTGACCAGGGCAATGTCATGCAGATTTTTGTGACGTACGATGGCGAGATCAACCTGGTGGGGTCCAAGACACTGAAATGGCATCGAATTCCGATCAGCGAGAAGCGACTGCAGGCGCTTCCCGGGATATTGCGGCGTTTTCCCGGAAACTATAATGTCTTCCAGAAGTTCCTGTTTGCCGGGTTCCTGCTGTTGAAAAATCCGCGTGAGTTCTCCAACCAGTTCCGGCAAAAGGTGTTGGGCCAGAAGGACCCTTAACCCCGGTTTTTCTTCGAGAGCCGTTTGCAGGTAAAATGCGCGCCTTTCCACGGGGGCCCGTCGCGACGAGCCGCCGTGATCACCCGTCATACATCCACCCGGGTCCGTGAGTTTCCAGTCATGTCAGAAGCAGGCTACAGCAACCAGATCGAGAAGCGCAGGACCTTTGCGATCATCTCCCACCCGGACGCGGGCAAGACCACGATTACCGAGAAGCTTCTGCTGCTCGGGAACGCCATCCAGGTGGCCGGTTCCGTCAAGGGCAAGAAGGGGCCGCATGCCACATCCGACTGGATGAGCATGGAGCAGGAGCGTGGCATCTCCGTCACCTCCTCGGTTATGCAGTTCCCCTACCGCGAGCGCGTCGTCAACCTGCTCGACACGCCCGGTCACGAAGATTTCTCCGAGGACACCTACCGCACGCTGACCGCGGTGGACTCGGCGCTGATGGTGATCGACGGCGCGAAGGGCGTCGAGGACCGGACCATCAAGCTGATGAACGTCTGCCGCTTGCGCGATACGCCCATTTTCAGTTTCGTGAAT
>CAYGOX010000249.1:847-2275 GCA_964351485.1 uncultured Halioglobus sp. | reverse complement strand
AACTGGCCCATCGGCATGGGGCGCGAATTCAAGGGGGTCTACAACCTCTACACCGATGTCCTGCATGTGTTCACTCCCGGTCAGGGCAGCGTGCTGCCCGAAGACAAGCGCATCGAGGGTCTGGACAGCGACGCCGCGCGCGAGTTGCTCGGTGAGGAATACGAGGAATTTGTCGAGGAAATCGAGCTGGTGCGCGGTGCCAGTCACACCTTTGATCTGGATGCCTTTCTTGCCGGCAAGCTCAGCCCCGTATTTTTCGGTACCGCACTGGCCAACTTCGGCGTGCGCGAAATGCTCGACGATTTCGTGCAGTGGGCGCCCGGCCCGCAGTCGCGTGACGCCGAGTCGAGGACGGTTGCAGCCGATGAGCGTACGTTTTCCGGCTTTGTCTTCAAGATACAGGCAAACATGGATCCGCGTCACCGCGACAGGATTGCCTTCATGCGGCTGTGCTCGGGGCGTTACACCAAGGGCATGAAGATGCAGCATGTTCGCATCGGGAAGGACGTGAAGATCGCCGATGCGGTCACCTTCAAGGCCGGTGAGCGCGTGCTGGTGGAAGAGGCGGTTTCGGGTGACATTATCGGGTTGCACAATCACGGTACGATCCAGATCGGCGACACCTTCACCGAGGGTGAGGCGCTCCAGTTCACCGGCATTCCGCACTTCGCCCCGGAACTGTTCCGGCGTATCCGCCTGGCCGACCCGATGAAATCCAAGCAACTGCAGCGCGGTCTGCAGCAGTTGTCCGAAGAGGGTTCCACCCAGGTCTTTGCGCCGCTCAACAGCACGGAACTCATCGTTGGCGCCGTGGGTCAGCTCCAGTTCGACGTGGTCGCGTATCGCCTGAAGGACGAGTACAAGGTGGAGGCGATTTACGAGCCGGTGAACGTGTACACCGCCCGCTGGATACGCTGTGACGATGCGCGCAAGCTCGAAGACTTTCGGAAGAAGGCGTCGGAGCACCTGTCGGTCGACGGGGGAGGGCACCTGACATACCTGGCCCCCACCCGGGTCAACCTGTCGCTGATGGAAGAGCGCTGGCCGGCCCTGGAGTTCCGGTCAACACGCGAGCACTGAGATCAGGCGAGTAGCGATTCGATATCTTTGGCGATCGCTGCCGGGGTGTCCTTGGGCGCGTAGCGTCGAACCACCTCGCCGTCGGCATTGATCAGGAACTTGGTGAAGTTCCACTTGATCCCCTGTGTACCCAGCGCGCCCGGGGCTTCTTTCTTGAGAAACTTGAACAGGGGGTCGGCGTTCGAGCCGTTTACCTCGATCTTGCCGAACATGGGAAAACTGACGCCGTAGTTGAGCTGGCAGAATTCCATGATCTCGTCATTTGAACCCGGGTCCTGCTTGCCGCACTGGTTGCAGGGAAATCCGAGCATCACCACGCCCTTGTCCTTGTAGTCCTCGTAAAGTTTT
>CAYGOX010000249.1:0-837 GCA_964351485.1 uncultured Halioglobus sp. | reverse complement strand
CTTCGAACTGCGGCGTGAACCCGCACTTGGAGGCCGTGTTGACGACCAGCAAAACCTTGCCGGCGTAATCGTTGAGCGACTTGGTTTCACCGCCGGGCGTTGCACAGCTGAATCCGTAAACTGTTTCGGTCATGGTTTTTGTCTCGCTCTATCAGGCCGGTTGCATTTGTTCGAGGCGCAGCTGCTCCATGAGCAACCCGACCCGCTTGCGCTGCATCTTCAACGCGTATTCCAGCGTCTTCAGCTTGTTGCGCAGCTCGGCGTTTTCCCACTTCTGGTGCAGGCTGGCCCGGTGTTCCTCGAGGGCATCGCCCAGCTGCTCTTTCTTTCTTTCATAGCGCTGTGACTGCAGCGCCTTCCACTGGTTGATCGAGTCGGTGAAAAGCTGGTACTCGCGTTCCAGCTTGTGACGCAGGGTGTCCTGGCCCTCGGCCTGGTCCATGGCGTTGCGCGCCCGCTCAAAGGCGGTGTCGAGTATGGCGCGCTGAATTTTGAAGTTCGGCACCCGGTTGAGGTTGGTTGCCAGGCCGATACGCGAGCAGCCGGCGATCATCCACTTGGTCGGATCCCACTGCCACCAGCGGATGCCGTTGCGATAGTCCGCCTGAAAAATGTGGTGGTAGTTGTGGTAGCCCTCGCCGTAGGTGAGGAAGGCGAGGAAGCCGTTGTCGCGTGCGCTGTTGCTCTCGGTGTAGGGCTGGCTGCCCCAGAAGTGCGCCAGGGAGTTGATGAAAAAGGTGACATGGTGATTCACCACCAGGCGCAGCAGGCCAACGATCAGCACGGTGCCGATGACGTCACCCAGCACAACGCCCAGCGCAATCGGCAGGCCGAGAT